>NZ_JBJURL010000022.1:0-51298 GCF_046097905.1 Pseudarthrobacter sp. NKDBFgelt
GGCCCCGCCCTCCACAGCCGCCGCCCCGCCGTCGTCCGCCCCCACAAGCCCGCCGCCCACAAGCCCGCCGCCCACCGAGGAACCTGCCCCGGGAGGGCTTCCGGAACAGGTGGCCCCGCTGACCATCTATTACGTTGCCGTGGACGACAACGGCGTCTCCGGTCCCTTGATCGGCTGCGGCGACAGCCTCGTGGCCACCACCACGGCGCCGGTCCGCTTCACGGACCAGGTGCGTCCCAGCGTCGAGGCCCTGCTTTCGAACAAGAGCCGCGACGTCGGCCTCTCGGGGCTTGTGAATGTCCTGTACCAGTCCAGCCTTACCTACGCCGGCGGGGAGCTGGCCGGCAGCACCATCACCATTTACCTCACCGGGCAGTTCATGCTGGGCGGCGTGTGCGACATTCCCCGTGCGAAGGCGCAGCTGGAGTACACGGCCATGGCCGCGGCCGGGGCCACGAGCGCCCAGGTGTTCGTCAACGGCCGCCCCATCGACGAGGTACTGAGCCTCAAGTAATGCCCGCAGAGGGCGCAGGGCGGTGACGCTCACCGGGCAGCCGGCGCAGAAGCCTTCACGCTGACTGCACACAGGCGGCGGGGCGGCCAGCAGAAATGCCGGCCGCCCCGCCGTCGTACGTCCTTCTCAGAGGCTACCCCCGCGCCTGCAGCCCCGGAACCCCGTCCTGGATGGCAAAGGACGCCTTCGTCGAAACCGGTGCGCCCGGCGTCGTGACGTAGTCCAGCGTGCGGAAGTCCGCCGTCATCGAGTCGCGGGTGATGCGCGTGTTCACGTAGCCGCGGTTGTCATTGAAGAACTTCAGGTGCGGGTTCCACGCCATGACCGGATCGGCGGTGGAGCCGGTGCCGTTGCCGGTGGAGGTGATGGACGTGCACACCAGTTCTGAACCCACCACGGGCGAGGCCGGATCCTTGTAGTCCACCTTGAGGTCATTGGCCCAGTTGCGGTGCACATCGCCGGTGAGTACGACGGCGTTGCGCACCTTCGCGTCCAGCCAGCCCTGGGTGATGCGGCGGCGGGAGGCGGCGTACCCGTCCCAGCCGTCCATGGAGACGTCGTCAATCTCCAGCGCCTGCGCGCGGTCACGCTCGGCGAAGAACACCTGCTGGCCCAGGATGTCCCAGCGCTGGGTGGAGTTCCGGAACCCGTCCAGCAGCCACTTCTCCTGCTCCGCGCCGGTGATGGTCCGGTTCTCCGCGAGCCGTTCGGCCACGTTCTTCTTCCAGCCGTCGCCGGCCAGCTGGTCGTCGCGGTACTGCCGGGTGTCCATCATGTGGAAGTTGGCCAGCTGGCCCCACTGGATGGTGCGGTAGATCTTCATGTCGAACCCGGCCGGCACGGAGGACCTCCGCAGCGGCATGTTCTCGTAGTACGCCTGGAACGCGGCGGCGCGGCGCTGGCGGAACCGCTCAGTGGTGTCGTTGAGCTGGCCGGCGTCCCTGTTCTCCGGAATTTCGTCCGCCCAGTTGTTGTCCACCTCGTGGTCATCCCACACCACAAGCCAAGGTGCCACCGCGTGCGCGGCCTGCAGGTCGGCGTCGGACTTGTACTGCGCGTGCCGCTGCCGGTAGCCCTGCAGCGTGGTGGTCTCCGGGCCCTGGTGGTCGCGCGGGTTGCCGCCGCCGATCACGTAGCTGTCCTTCTTGTACTCGTAGAGGTAGTCGCCCAGGTGCAGCACCAGGTCCGGCTGGTCCTCGGCCAGGCGCGTGTAGGCGGTGAAGTAGCCGTGCTCATACTGCGAACAGCTGGCGAACGCCATGGCCAGCGCGGCCGGCGTCTCGTGCGGCGCGGGGCTGGTGAGCGTGCGGCCCACCTGGCTGAGGTGGCGTCCGCTGCGGAAGCGGTAGAAGTACTCGCGGCCGGGCTTGAGGCCCTGGAGCTCCACGTGGACGGAATGGGCGGTTTCAATCCGGGCGTGCTCGACGCCGCGGGCTACTACGGCGCGCATGCCCGCGTCCTCAGCCACTTCCCAGGCCACGGGGACCTGGCGTGCGGGCATGCCGCCGAGGCCGTCCTCGGCCAGCGGGTCCAGTGCGAGGCGCGTCCAGATCACGAAGCCGTCCGGCCACGGCTCGCCCGACGCTATGCCGAGCATGAAGGGATCGGTGCGGAGGCCGGCGTCGTCCGCTGTGGAAACGGCGACGGCGGCACCTGGCAGGGCGGCGACGAGTCCGGCACCCAGGCCGGCGGAAATCAGGGATCTGCGGGAGATGTTGTCCATGCGTTCGAACCTAGGGACGGCGGTTGGACAGGTCCTGAGGGGAATATGAATCAGCGGTTAACTGCGTGGCAAGAGATGTTATTTGTCCGGAATCACTCGGCTTAGTCCACCTCTCCACGAAGGGCCCTATCCAGCCAGGGCTGCGAGGAGCAAACTGACGGGATGAAAAGACTCCTGACGGCAGGTTTCGCAGCGGCCGCGATGGTGCTGGGCGGAATCACCCTGGCAGCCCCCGGCACCGCAGCCGAACCGTCCCACATCGCCGGGCAGATCATGGTCAAGTTCCGGGACCACGCCGCGGCGGCCGCCGTTCTGCGGGGGTACGGACTTAGTAACGGACCTGAAATCGGCGGCACCGGCGCCCGCCTGATCAAGGTCCCTGCGGGCAAGGAACTCCAGCTCATCGAAGCGCTGGACCGCAACCCTGCCGTCGACTACGCCGAGGCAGACGAGATTGTTACGGCCGCGTCAAACGACCAGTACTTCAGCCGCCAGTACGCCCTCAACAACACAGGCCAGTCGTTCACGAACACCGCCGGCACACTGACTATCAGCGCGGGCAAGGCAGACGCTGACGTGGACGCCGTCGAAGCGTGGGGCGTCACCAAGGGCGCCGGCGTCAGGGTTGCCGTCCTCGACTCGGGAGTCGCCAGCGACAACCCGGACATCGCACCGAAGGTTTTGGCACGGGCCAACTTCAGCGGTGCCAGCACCGGCGAGGACAACTACGGCCACGGCACGCACGTGTCCGGAACTGTTGCCGCCACCGCCGGCAACACCATTGGCGTTGCCGGGGTGTGCCCGGGGTGCAGCATCCTGGACGGCAAAGTCCTCAATGACAGCGGCGTCGGTTCGAGCTCAGGCCTCGCGAACGGGATCAACTGGTCCGTCAATAACGGGGCGAAAGTGATCAACATGAGCCTTGGGGTGCGGGCATCACGCACTCTCGAAACAGCCGTCAACAACGCGTGGAACAAGGGCGCCGTGCTGGTGGCCGCTGCCGGGAACGGCGGGAACCAGACCAAGATCTATCCGGCCGGGTATCCCAACGTCATGGCCGTCGCCGCCACGGACAACTTCGACGCCAAGGCATCCTTCTCCACCTACGGGGCAAGCTGGGTGGACATCGCCGCCCCCGGCGTCAACGTCTACTCCACCTTCCCGAACCACAAGTTCTACCTGGGAACACAGAACAACCGCTCGCTGGGCTACGACGTGGGCAACGGCACCTCGATGTCCTCCCCGATTGTGGCTGCCACCGCCGCGCTCGCCTGGAGCGTCAACCCCGGAGCTGACAACAAGGCCATCCGGGAGAAGGTCCAATCAAGCGCCGACAAGATCTCCGGCACCGGCACCTACTGGGCCAACGGCCGCGTGAACGCGAACAACGCAGTCCGGTAAGTGCGCCCGCAGGGTGAAACCTAGGACCCAGTTGCCCGTCCGCGGCGGAGGTTTTTCAGGTGGAGGTAGGCCATCAGCACCAACAGGGGAGTGTGGATGGCCGGCAAGTTGTGGGCGAACCACCGGGGCAGGTAGATGTCCGTGACCGAGCCGGACTCGGCGCCGTACCGCTTGGCCAGGCCAGTGAGGGGGCAGCGGAACCCGTTTCCGGCGAACACCAGGGTCTCGGCGGTGACCACTGCAGCGGCTACGCCCGCACGCTTGTCGGTGCGCCCGGCCAGGCCGGTGATGAGCAGATAAACAACGCACGACTCAATCGACAGCCACGCCAGGGTATGGACTGCCTTGATGGCGACGACGGCAGCATGGTTGGTCTTTGTCCCATTGCCGGCAGCGTCACATTGCCGCAGCCGGAGGCTCCGCCGGGGTGTCCTGCTCACCCCTGCAACTTCCCACGTGATCCCTCGGGTGCGGAAGTGCCTTAGGTCCCGCCCATGGCGAGTTTTGCTTCTGCCGCTGCCGCTCCCGCGCTGAATGACAGATACCGTGCATCGCTCCTGCCCACCAGTTTCCCCAACGCCTCCACCGCCTGCATGTCCGCCGAGCCCATGTCCGTGGACAGCCAGCGGATGATCAGCGCGGGGTCTGTGCTGGCACGAACGGCCGCTCCCAGGGACAGCTCCAGCCGGTCCCGCAGGAGCTGTACCGCCATGTTTCCGGACCGGCTGAGCAGGGGAGCGCGGTAGGCTTCCAGCGCGGCAGCCACGTTGCCCCCGCGGAGCAGCCGCAGCACCTGGCCGGCATCCGATTGCCCGGTGAGCCCCTTATCCATTCGGTAAGGGTTGGACGCTATGGCATCGCCCAGCAGGGACCGGACCCGGAACATTTCCGTCCGGATGGACGCTGCGATACCCGCGTCACCGTGGAGCTCGTAGGCCAGTTCCTCGGCGCTCCAGCCCTGCGTCCGCGAATCCAGCAGCGCCAGGATCTCCGCCCGCCGCAGGGTCAGCGGCACCCGGCTGCCGTTCCGGAACACCGCCGCCGGCTGGTCGCCGAGCAGTTCAAGAGACTCGACTGCCGCCGAAGGCCGCAGTGCGGCCCTCGTCCGGGAAGGCGTCCGGGAAGCAGGAGCCAGGGAAGAGGCACCCAGGGACGCGCCGCCGTCGGACGTCCTCAACAGCGCCTCCGCCATGCTCACCGCGCACCGCACCATGCGCAGCGTGTCCGCAGTAAGGGACTCCAACGGCCCGGAGACGTCCAGCACGCCCAACAGCCTGCCGGTGGAAGGATCGGTGATGGGCGCCGCGGTGCAGGCCCACTCGTGGTGCGTGCGGACTAGGTGCTCGGCGGAGAACAGCTGCACCGGACGGCCGGTGACCAGAGCCTCGCTGATGGCGTTGGTGCCGATTCCCGCCTCGGACCAGTCCGCGCCCTCGGAGAACTCCAGCCGGTCCGCCCGCCGGAGCACCTGGGCGCTGCCCACCCGCCACAGGATCTCGCCGCCTGCGTCCGTCAGCACCAGGAGGTGCCGTCCGTCGCTGGAGTCATCGGCCAGGAGCTCGCTGAGCGCCGGCATGACCTGCTGCAGCCGGTGCTCCCGCCGCAGCTCCAGGACCTCGGACACCTCATGCAGGTGGCGGGGGCTGTGCTGGTCAGGGCTGATGCCCAGCGCCATGGAGCGGCGCCACGAGCTGGCCAGCAGTTCCGGGATTTCGGGCCGCGGAACGCCGGAGATCACCAGTTCATGGGCGCGGCGCAGCACCCGCGAATACGCCGCCGGGTCCGAGAACTTCAGGCCGTGGTCCATGGCTCCCTTCCACCGCCGTCGCCTTCGCCCGGCGGTGTTGCATGCAACGCTGCTGTAACCCCCACTGCGTTTCACTGGGGTGACGCAGCTCACGCCCGCCCAGCATATCGCAGGGTGCAGGACGGAAACGGGGCCGCCCCAACACCACGGACCATCACACAAAGGAGTGGACATGACCGAATCACCAACGGCCGCCGCGCAGGCCTGGCTGACGTCACTGGATGAGGCCCTGCAGCGGCGCGACGTGGAGGCGGCGCTGGAGCTTTTCGGGGACGACAGCTACTGGCGGGACTTCGTGGCCTTCACCTGGAACATCAAGACGCTCGAAGGCAAAGCCGACATCCGGCGGATGCTGGAAGCCACCCTTGACCGGGTCCAGCCCGCCAACTGGGCCCTGGCCGAGGACGCCACGGGCAGTACGGGCGTTGATGGAACCGTGGAAGCCTGGATAGCTTTCGAAACCGGCGCTGCCCGCGGCTACGGCCACCTGCGGCTGCGGGACGGCAAGTGCTGGACGCTGCTCACCACCATGCAGGAACTCAAGGGCTTCGAGGAGAAGAAGGGCCCGCGCCGCGACCAGGGGGTGGCGCACGAGATCGTCAGGGGGCGCCGGTCCTGGCTGGAGCTCAAGGAGGAGCAGGAGGCGAAACTCGGGTACGAAGGGCAGCCCTACTGCGTGATCATTGGCGGCGGGCAGGGCGGGATCGGCCTCGCGGCGCGGCTGCGGCGGCTGGGTGTGCCCACCATCATCATCGAGAAAAACCAGAAGCCCGGGGACTCCTGGCGGAACCGCTACAAGTCCCTGCACCTGCACGACCCCGTCTGGTACGACCACCTGCCCTACCTGCAGTTCCCGGACGACTGGCCCGTCTTCGCCGCCAAGGACAAGATCGGCGACTGGCTGGAGCACTACACCCGCATCATGGAGCTGAACTACTGGTCCGGCACCGAGTGCGTGGACGCGGAGTACGACGACGGCACACAGGAATGGGCGGTCAACGTCCTCCGCAACGGCGAACCTGTCACCCTCCGGCCCAAGCAGCTGGTGTTCGCCCTGGGCGTCTCCGGCTACCCCAGCATCCCCACGTTCGACGGCGCCGAGAGCTTCCTGGGGGAACAGCGGCACTCCTCGCAGCACCCCGGCGGCGGGGACTGGACGGGCAAGAAGGCCGTGGTGATCGGCTCCAACAACTCCGCTCACGATATCTGCGCGGACCTCTGGGAGCACGGCGCCAACGTCACCATGGTCCAGCGCTCCTCCACCCACATCGCCCGGAGCGAATCCCTGATGGACCTGGCGTTGGGCGGTCTGTACTCGGAGAAGGCGCTGGCCAATGGGATCACCACCGAGAAGGCAGACCTCCTGTTCGCCTCGCTGCCCATGCGGATCCTGCCGGAAACCCAGGTCCCGGTGTACCAGCAGATGGCCGAGCAGGACGCGGAGTTCTACTCGCAGCTGGAGGCCGCCGGGTTCGATCTGGACTTCGGCGTGGACGGCTCCGGGCTCTTCGTGAAGTACCTGCGGCGCGGCTCCGGCTATTACATCGACGTCGGCGCCTCCCAGCTGATCATCGACGGACGGGTCAAGCTGAAGTCAGGGCAGGTCTCCAAGATCACCGGCAACGCCGTGGTCATGGCGGACGGCACGGAGCTGGAGGCCGACCTGATTGTCTACGCCACCGGCTACGGCTCAATGAACGGGTGGCTGGCTGACCTGGTCTCGCCCGAAGTAGCGGACCAGGTGGGCAAGTGCTGGGGATACGGCTCAGACACGCCAAAAGACCCTGGTCCGTGGGAGGGGGAGCTGCGCAATATGTGGAAACCAACCAACGTTCCCAACCTCTGGATCCACGGCGGCAACCTGCACCAAAGCCGGCACTACTCCTCCTACCTGGCCCTGCAGCTCAAGGCCCGGATGGAAGGGCTGGAGACGCCGGTGTACGAACTGCAGCCCAGCCACCACACCCGCTGAAAGGTAGAGACCATCATGAAGGCAGCACGTTTCCACGGACGCAAGGACATCCGCATCGAGGACATCCCGGAGCCGCAGCTCCGAGCTGGAGCGGTAAAGATCGACGTCGCGTGGTGCGGCATCTGCGGTTCAGACCTGCACGAGTACCTGGAAGGCCCCATCTTCGTCCCGGCGCCGGGCCATCCGCACCCGCTGTCCCACGAGGAGGCGCCGGTGACCATGGGGCACGAATTCTCCGGGACTGTCTCCGAAGTCGGCGAAGGCGTGGAGGGGCTGGCAGCGGGTGACAACGTCGTCGTCGAACCCTACTTTGTGGACGGTGACTGCGACATGTGCCAGGCGGGCAGCTATCACCTGTGCCGGCAGATGGGGTTCATCGGGCTCTCCGGAGGTGGCGGAGGCCTTAGCGAAACCATCGTGGTGGACAAACGGTGGGTGCACCCCATCGGGGACATCCCGCTGGACGAGGCGGCGCTGATCGAGCCGCTGTCCGTGGCGCACCACGCGGTGGAGCGCAGCGGCGTGAAGGCCGGGGATACGGCGCTGGTGGGCGGATCGGGGCCGATCGGGCTGCTGACCGCCGCGGTGCTCAAGGGCATGGGCGTGACCACGATCGTCAGCGAACTGACCCAGGCCCGGAAGGAGAAGGCCACGTCCAGCGGCGTGGCAGACCATGTGCTGGACCCCAGCAAGGAGGACGTCCCGGCGCGGGTGCGGGAGCTCACCGGCGGGACCGGCGCGGACGTCGCCTTCGAGTGCGCGGGCGTAAACGCCGTGCTGGACACCATGCTCGACGCCGTCCGGCCAGGGGGCGTGGTGGTCAACGTGGCCATCTGGGGCGCGCCGGCCACGCTGGACATGCAGAAGCTTGTGCTCAAGGAGATCGACCTGCGCGGCACCATCGCCTACGTCCGCGACCACCCCTCCGTCATCAAGATGGTGCAGGAGGGCAAGGTGGACCTCAAGCCGTTCATCACCGGGAGGATCGCGCTCGATGACCTGGTGGAGCAGGGGTTCGACACCCTGATCAACCACAAGGACACGGCAGTCAAAATCCTGGTGCATCCGTAGCGGACCCCGGCCGGGAGGCGGGCGTGGCGGTCACGGCCGCGTCCCCGCCGGGTCCCTAGGATTGCACTCCATGGCGTACACACCGGCAGGCAGCTTCACCACCCGCCCCACCCTCCAGGGCACGTTCGGCATGACGGCCTCAACCCACTGGCTGGCCACGGCCTCGGCGCAGGCGGTGCTGGAGCGCGGCGGGAACGCGTTCGACGCCGCCACCGCCGGCGCGTTCGTCCTGCACGTGGTGGAACCCCACCTGAACGGCCCGGGCGGGGACATGACGGGCGTGTTCGTCACTGCCGCCAATCCTTCCGAACCCGTTGTGCTGATGGGGCAGGGACCCGCCCCGGCCGCGGCAACCCGTGAGCACTACCTGGCCGAGGGGCTGGAACTGGTGCCTGGGGCCGGTGCGCTCGCCGCCGCCGTGCCCGCCGCCGTCGACGCCTGGCTGCTGCTCCTCCGCGACCACGGCACCTGGGAGCTGGCGGACGTGCTCTCTTTCGCCATCGGGTACGCCCGGAACGGGCACCCCGTCCTTAACCGCGTGGCCAGCACCATCGCCTCCGTTGCGGGGCTGTTCAGGGAGCACTGGCCGACGTCGGCCGCCCTCTGGATGCCGGACGGGAACGTACCGGCAGGGGGAGACATCGTGAAGAACGTGGCGTACGCGGACGTCCTGGAGCGGCTTATTGCCGCCGGCCAGGGTGTGGCGGACGACGGCGGCACGCCAGCGCCGCGGTCAGCGCGGATCGACGCCGCGCGGCGGGAGTGGCGGGAGGGTTTCGTGGCCAAGGCGGCGGTCGCGTTCCTGGCCGAACCGCACCGCCACTCGTCCGGCACGGACCATGCCGGCGTAATGACGGAAGCGGATTTTGCGGGATTCTCCGCCGGGTACGAGCCCGCCGCCACCCTGGAGTTCCGCGGCCACACCATTGCCAAGACCGGTCCGTGGGGGCAGGGGCCGGCGCTGCTGCAGACGCTCGCGATCCTGGACGGGTTCGACGACGAGTACCTGGATCCCTCCACCGAGCTCGGCGCGCACACCATCCTGGAGGCGCAGAAGCTGGCCATTGCGGACCGCGAGGCGTACTACGGCGACGCCGCGGTGCCCCTGGACTACCTGTTGAGCAGGGAGTATGCCGCGGAGCGCCGGCAGCTGATCGGGGAGAAGGCCTCGCACGCGTTCCGGCCCGGCGGGGTTCCCGGCCACACGCCCTTCCTGCCGCCGCTGCGCACGGAGTACCTCCCGCCGTCGCTCGCTGCCCGCGGGGAAGGCGCGTTTGCGGGCGTGGGCGAGCCGACGGTGCAGCCCACCGGGGAAACCCGCGGCGATACCTGCCACATCGACGTGGTGGACCAGTGGGGAAACATGGTCTCAGCCACCCCGTCCGGCGGCTGGCTGCAGTCTTCCCCGGCGATCCCCGAGCTTGGCTTCTGCCTGGGATCACGGCTGCAGATGACGTGGCTGGAGGACGGCGCCCCGTCCACCCTGGCCCCCGGCAAGCGGCCGCGCACCACACTGACGCCCACGCTGGTGCTCCGGGACGGCCGGGCGGTGGCGGCTCTCGGGTCGCCGGGCGGCGACCAGCAGGACCAGTGGCAGCTGCTGTACCTGCTACGGACGATCGTGGGCGGGTATGAGCCCCAGCAGGCCATCGACGCGCCCGCCTTCCACACCACATCCATCCCGGGCTCCTTCTGGCCCCGCACCTGGACGCCGGGCGGCGCGGTTGTCGAGGACAGGATCGGGGAGGATGTGATCGCCGGGCTCGAGTCGCGCGGCCACGTGGTGTCCCGGGCGGGGGACTGGTCCCTCGGGCGGCTGTCGGCTGTGATTCGCGATCCGGAGACCGGCGTGCTGAAGGCTGCGGCCAACCCCCGGGGCGGGCAGGGCTACGCGGCCGGGCGGTAGCTCATGGCGGTCCCCGGCGCCGTGGGTTGGGGCCTGGCTCAACGGACCTCAATGACTCCCATCATGCCCTGGTCCTCGTGGTCCAGGATGTGGCAGTGGTACACGGAGCGGCCGGTGAAGCCCGTGAAACTGACCCGGACTTTCACCTGGCCGTTGGCGGGGATGTTGACCACGTCCCGCCAGGTCAGCGCGTCCGGGGCGGTCCCTGCTTCCTCGATGACCTGCATGGGCCAGACATGCAGGTGGAAGGGGTGGTCCATGGGGCTGGGGTTGAGCAGCGTCCACTCTTCCACCGTCCCTGCAGCCACAACGGTGTCCGTCCGGTCCGGATCGAAGGTCCGACCGTTGATGGTGAATGACATCATTCCCATGCCCATCCCCATGCCCGTGCCTGTGGCGAGGGTGAGTTGCCTGCGGGCTGCGACCACCGCGGTCCGCAGGTCCTCCGGTGCCGGCCGGGCGGGCGGCGGCTCCGCCGGCGGCGTGGTGGCCGGGGCTCCGGACACCGAGAACGTTGCCAGCACCAGGTCCCCGGTGCCTCCGGCATCCGGTCCGCGGCCGGCCCGTCCCATCATGCCTGCCATGCTTCCCCGGTTGTAGTAGCCGGACCTGAGGGCGGACACACCAGCGGTGGCTGTGACCAGGACATTCGCACGGTTGCCCGGCGCAAGCAGCACCTCGTCCACCGTCTGCGGTGTGGGGAAACGGGCCAGGTCAATGCCCAGCAGCTCCCACTGCTGTCCGTCCAGCCGGAGCCGCAGGTAGCGGGCAACGCAGGTGTTCACGATCCGCCACCGCTCGCGCTCGCCTGGCCGGGCGGAAAGCTCCGGGTTGCTGTGGCCGTTCACCAGAACCAGCCGGCCTTCGCGCCCGAGCATCCGGTCCATTGGTGTGGCCTCCGCCAGGGCACCTGAGCCGTCCAGGGTGATGTCCGAAACCACCAGGATGCGTTCCCGGCTGACGGCGGGCGCATCCTCTTCTTCAACGATGATGGCGCCGAAAAGGCCGGCGGAAACCTGGTCTGCCACCATGCCGTGGTGGTGGGGGTGGTACCAGTACGTTCCGGAAGGGTGGTCCGCGGGGAGGCGGTGCTCATAGCTGAACGACTGGCCCGGCGGGACCATGACGAAGACATTGTCACCATTGCCCTGGGGTGAGACGTGGAGGCCGTGGACGTGCAGGTTGGTGGGGACCCCCAGGTTGTTGACCAGCTCGATCTGGAGTGTGTCTCCGCCCCGCACCCGCAGTGTGGGGCCGGGGACGCTTCCGTTGTAACCCAGGATGGATGCCTGCAGGCCGCCGAGGGGCACCGATACGGGCGAAGCCTCGAGCCGGACCTTCAGTTGTCCGTCAGTGCTGCGCAGCTCCTCCGGCTCGGCGAACCCACCGCCGGCTTCGGGGGAGAAACGGGACGTGGCCGTCCACCAGAGTCCGGCTCCGCCGGCCACCGTGGCCGCCGATCCCAGGCCTCCCAGCAGCAGCGCCCGCCGCCGGCTCATGGCACGCATCAGGGGCCCTCGCCGAGGACCCTCAGCCGCTCGCGGTATTCCTCCTCCGCGATTTCACCCCGGGCAAAGCGTTCATCGAGGATCTGCTGCGCCCGGGTCCGGCCGGCATCGGGTCCTAGCAGTCCCCGCGGTCCAGGATGGCGTTCTGACGTCCTCCCGGTGCCTGACAACCGGACGGCCACCAGTACCAGCAGGGCGATGCCCACCAGCAGGAGGAGGCCCCAGAGCCACATCATCCAGCCCATGTTCGAGCCGTAACCCCACATCATGACCGGCGCCCTTTCGCCCGCAAACCGCTGATAGGGCGATCCTCCGCCGGTACCCTCCCGGCCGCCAGAGTCCGAAGTCCTTTCAGGCGCGGTTTGTCCAAAGTCCCGGTCAACCCAATCCCGGTTAACCCAACAGGCGTGCCAGCACCCAGTCCCAGCGGACGAGTTCCTGCTCCAGCCGGACAGCTGTTCCATATGCGTCGTTTTGCAGTCTTTTGTAGAGCGCCGCCTCATCGGCAGTCAGCCGGCCAAGGGCCGCCGTGGATGGTGCCGGCTCGCTACCCCACACGTCCCGGTGCGCCAGGAGCGTCGCTTCGTCCATCAATACGCTCACCACATGCGGGTGGACTGCCCTGAGCTGGTCGAGAATCTGGAACCCGTGGGTATCCAGGTCGCCCCAGTACAGGACGTTGCAGTCCCGCAGCCACGATGCATCCCGCAGTGCCGAGAAGCCGTACCCGCCGCCGTAGATCGCCAGGGTTCCGGGCTGTTCCGGGACCGCCAGGAAGTTCACCAGGTTCTCCGTGACCAGCACTCTTGTGACGGGCAGGCGCAGGGTGCTGAACGCCTCAGCCGTCACCGTGACATCCCGGGCGCTGCCCAGCAACGGCACAGCAGCATCCAGTGAACGGAACCGCACGAGCTCCGGAGGGTGCAGGAACCCATGCCGGACGGCAAATCGAGCGGCGGGAGTCCGCGGGGCCGGCTGCCCCAGGAGCGAGCCGGCTTCAGCGGCCACCCCGGCTACCTGCTCTGCGTCAGCCACCAGCTCCGCGGCAGCCTCCGGGGCATCCCTGGCCGCCGTTTCCGCGGACAGCGCTCCGAGCAATTCATCGATCACCGTCCGGTTGCCCTCAATGAACTTGGTATGCACGCCGGAGAGGCTCAGCTGGCGGACGTAGACACCGGGCTCCGGGTTGTCCCGAAGCCACAGTGCAACGCGCGCTGCGGTAAGGGCATCCCCACCGAGGTCCAGCAGCTTCAGTGGACGCCGCAGCGCCCAGGTGCGGAATGCAGGATCCAGCCCGGCCAGCCCCTCGGCCAGGGCCACGAACCAGGCGGCATCTCTTGCCTTGCCTGCGAACGAAATTTCATCCTGTGCCGAAGCGAAGAGCACTGCGGCCGGCAGATGATTGGCCCCAATGGTGTTGCGCCCCACCTCGGTAGTTTCCAGGGTGAAGGGCCCCGCGGCGGCAAACAACCCGGCCGCCCAGGCGCGCGCCGCCGCGTAGTCACGGAGGAGGGCCGCCGCCGTCGGCCGCTTTAAGGCACGACGGCGGGGGTAGGCCCCGCTGGGATCCAGCAGTTCGCGGAGGAGGGCGCCGCTGCTCCAGGCCTTCAGCGTCAAGGTGCGAAGGTCCGCCGGCGTGGTCCATCCCTGTGCCCGGCCCGCGGAGCTGTCAGCCGGCATGCCGGTCGCGCTCGTCCCGGTACTCCTGGATGGTCATGTTCCTCAGTTTCGAATCGTTGCCATTCGTATTTGCCACGAAGCCCACGTGTGCCACAAACGGCTCTATCACGTGGATCTTCTGCAGGGGAGTGACAATAAGTAACTGCAGCTTCATGCGCTGGAACAGCTCCAGGCCGTAGCGTGCAGACTCGTCGGAGCCGCGCCCAAACGCTTCGTCGATCACCACAAAGCGGAAGCTGCGGCCCTTACCCGCGCTCGTCCCGGCCCCGGCAGGAGCCTGGTTGGCGCCCAGCCCGAACTGGAACGCCAGCGCTGCAGCCAGGATGGTGTAGGCCAGCTTCTCCTTCTGGCCGCCGGACTTGCCGCCGGAATCGGTGAAGTGCTCAAACTCCTCGCCGGTCTCGGTCCATTTCTCGGAGGCGGAGAACGTAAACCAGTTCCGCACGTCCGTTACTTTCGAGGTCCACCGCTCGTCCAGGGCGGTGAAGCCGTCCCGCCCGCGGAACCGTTCAATCAGGCGCTCCACCTGCAGATACTTCTGTTCGGAGTACTGGTCCTCGTCGCCGATGGTTCCCTCCGAACAGGCCCGCAGGTCCGTTCCGAACTGCCGCACGTCCAGGTCCGTGGTGTTCTGGTGCTCCAGCTGGATGTGCCGGCCACGGTTGTACTCAATGGTTGCCAGGGACTCGTTGATTTTGTTGATCCGGCTGACGATGTCCTGCCGGCGGCTGTCCAGGAACGCATTAAACGCCACCACCTCGTGGATGGTGTTCTGGTTCAGGGACTCCTTGAAGTGCGCCTCGAACTTGGGCAGGTCGTTCTTTTCCAGCTGCTCGAGCAGGCGGCTGTAGTCTCCGGCGGCATCGAGTGAAGCGTCGATCTCCGTGGTTTCGTTCGGATACTTGTTCCGGAAATCGGCCATTAGGCGCACCGTGCCGGCCTCCGCCGTGGCCAGGCGCTTGGACAGCGCATCGATGGCCTTTGTCAGCTCCTGCCGCACCGCGCTTTCCACTGCGACCGTGTTCTTGTAGGTGAGGACTCTTTCCCCGGGCGCGCCGGCGGCGAGGCCAGCCACGGATGCCAGCAATCCGGGGTCGTCCGTCAGCGGGTCCTCCGCCAGCACAGCACGGCACTCGGCGATGGCCTCCGCGAGGTTCTCGGTGTCCTTCTCATTGGCTCCGAGCCGCTGCTGGATCTTGCCGGCCCGCTCTTCGAAACGCAGCAGGTCAGCCTTCAGGACAGCCTCCCGGGCAGCCAACTCCTGGAGGATGTTGCTGGCTGACTCCAGCGCCCGCCGCTCCTGCTTGGACTCCTCGATCCGCCGGGCGGTGAGCTCCCAGCTGACCTCGCCGAAATCCGCCACCGAGCGCACGGTGCCCAGTTGCTGGTTCTTCCGGCCGAGGTCGCCCAACTGGCGGTCGACGCTGGCCAGCTGCGTGGCGGCCACCTGGAGCTGGCCTTTTGCCTCGTCCAGCTCGGCCAGGAACCTATTGACCTTGTCCTGGTTGTCCCAGCCCAGCACGTAATTCCGCCGGTCCGCGATGTCCTTGCGATCATCCTTCTCATGCCGTCCCCTGCCGCCCTTGAGCTGCCCGTTGGCGGTGAGCGCCTTGGGAAAGCGCCGGAATTCGGCCAGCGTGTCACAGCAGACGTAGTCGAACCGGCCGGCCAGTTCCTCCAGCAGGAAATCGCGGAACGGCGTGCCCTGCTTGATGGCGATCTTGGCAGCCAAGGTTCCGGGTTCGGCGGTCCGGGCGGAGTACGAGTCAGCCACCTTCAGGTAAACGAGCTTGCCCTTGAGGTTATTCGAGTCCACCCAGCTGCTGACCGCAGCGTAGTGCTCGGCCGGCACCAGCAGGGACAAGGCGAAGCCCCTGAGGGTCCGTTCGGCTGCGCCTTCCCAGGCGGCTTCGCCGTCGCGGACGCGCAGCAGCTCGCCGACGAACGGCAGCGCCTTCTCCGGCACGCCGGTTCCATCGCACAGCCGGCGGCGGATCCCCACCTGGTCCAGCGGCAGCAGGTTCCGCCGGGATTGGAGGCTGGTGAGTTCCGCTGTGAGGTCTGCAGCGCGTGCGGTCTGGACGGTGCGCGTCATGGTCAGCTCGGTGCGCTGCTCCTGGAGGTCCCTGTTCTGTTCCGCCAGCCCGGATTCGACGGCTCCCAGACCGTCCCGGTTGGCGTCGAACAGCACCCGGTCCTCCGGTGCCCGCAGGTCCAGCTCCGCGGCGGCGGCAGCATAGGCCTGGTACCGGGTCCTTTGGACGGCTGCTTCCCGCTCGAGGCGGGCGATCTCAGCGTCGATGGCCGCGAGCCGGCCGCCGCCGTTGGACCGGATGTCCTCGGCAACCGCGCTCAGATCGTGCCGGAGTTCGGTGATGCGGGAGGTGACAGCTGCGTTGTCCTCGCGGAGCCGCTGCCCGGTGCTGTCAAGCTCGGCGGCATGCTCGAGGCTGAGGATCAGCTTCTGGTTGGTGAACCAGGGGTGCAGCTGGTCCCGCTGGTCCCTGGCTTCCTGGTCCTCATGCGTGAGCTGGGCATGCCGGGCGGCGCCTTCTCGGATGGGAGCCAGCATGGCGATCTGGTCCTTGGCGCGCAGCACAGCGCCATGGGCCTTCTTGAGGTCGTCAAAGTGGTGGATCAGGTTCTTGATCCGGCTCTCGACGTCGTCCTCGTCCAGCATGTTGGTGCGCACGAAGGAGGTGATGTTCTCCACCTGCTTCATGGACACCGTCCGGTGGAACAGCTCCATGGCCTGGTTCCCGCTGATGCCGAACTGGCGCTTGAACGCTGCCGCGTAGGGCTCGAAGGTGTCGTGCACCGCGGCGCCGGCAGCCTTGAGCTTCTTCTTCAGCTTGAACGGGTCCTGGCCGAAGTTGGCGAAATCCGCTGCGATGCTCTGGTCCGTTTCCGCGAGTGAATAGAACCGGTTGGGCTGGCCTGCCTCCTGGACCGCCCACAGGGTGACGGCCAGCGTGACCGACTTGTCCAGCACAGCATTGCGGAAGACGGCGAGCACCACGGTAAGCGAACCCGTGCCGCGCAGCGACACAGGTTTGGAGTTCTCACCGCCGGTGCTGCGGGTGCTCTTGTGGTACCCCCGCACGTAGGACATGAGGGTGCGTTCCTTCTTCTGGGCACCCGCAGCCTTGTTGTATTCGATCTTGTTTGCGGGCAGCAGGAGCGTGGTGATGGCATCCACCACCGTTGACTTTCCCGAGCCGATGTCGCCCGTCAGGAGGCTGTTCGCCCCGTCCAGGCGGAACGTGCGCACACCCTGGTGGAAGGTGCCCCAGTTGAGCAGCTCCAAACGGTGCAGCCGGTAGCCCGGGGGAGTGCCGGCGTCGTCCTCTGTGTTCTGTTCCGGCGACTCTGGCGTCTCCGCGGGGTCCTCGAGGCTGAACAGGCTGTCCTGCAGGTCCGCGGTCACGGCAGTTCCCCTTCCGTGGTGCTTTCAGGCGTTTGCGGTGGGGCGCCGGAGGGTTCCTCCAGGGACGCCCGGTAGTCAGCGAGCCTCGCGTCGAACTCTTCCAGCCACTGGGCGTCGACATAGGCCTTCAGGATCCTGGCGACCTCGTAGGTGTCCGACTGGCCGCGGAGCCTGCGGAGGAAGCCTAGCTCAACCACCTTTTTGATGGTGGCGCCCAGCTTGTCCAGGATCTTGGCCTGGTTGCTGGACTCCGGCAGGAAAACCGCCACCATGTCCACGATGTCCTGCTCCGTCATGATGAGGCGGAGCTCGCTGCTGTTGGTGTCGAACTCAAGCATCCGGCCGCGCAGCAGGGCCAGCAGGAGGCTGACGTCGAACGTGAGCCGGCGGCGCGGGATCAGCCGGGGCAGGTTGCCTTCCGGGTCCTCCCTCGACCGCAGGAACGCGTAGCCCTCGGACTCGTCCAGGATCAGGTCCAGCCCCAGCACGGCCACATAGTCCCGGGCCTGGGATTCCAGCGTGAGCAGGGACTGCCACGCTTTCTCGTCCGATTCGGCGTAGAGGACGCCGCGGAAGAGGCGGGTCACGACGCCGGGCAGTTCCTCGGGCGTGCGGGCGGTTTCCATCATTTCACTCGGGTTCATGCCGGCCTCACAAAGATGATCTGATCGATGGTTGCTTCGCGGGTGCTGCCGTCGGGAAGCTTCCACTGCAGCTGCTGGGGAACGTCGTCATGGATGCTGGCCCATTCGGATTCGCTGGCCAGCTGGTAGTACGCCACGATCTCGGCGAGCCCCTGCTGCAGCGGATGGGCCTGGGTCACTTCAACGAGCGTGGCCTGCTCGGCGCCGGCCAGGACGGCATCCACATTCGCCTGCAGGCGCTCCTTATCCACGTGGAACTGGCTGAACAGGGCGCCGGCGTCCACCTTCGAATCATCGGCGGCCAGCACGTCGTCGTCCACCATCATCTTCCGGCTTGGCTCGTACAGCGGCCGTTCGAAGGGCAGCGCGACATCCACCGACTGCGCGGCGATCTCCATGAAAACGCCCGACGGCGGCGCCTCCCGGGTGCCCAGCGCACCGGATTCGATGCTCCGCACCAGCCGCATGATGCGCTTGTTTTCGAGGAAGACTTTGTCATCCAGGAGCCGGCGCATCTGTTCGGAGAGTTGGCGGACGGTGCCCTGTGTCTGGTCGACGGCGGGCAGCCAGTCCTGGTGCAGCCTTGTCACGGCGTGCAGGTCCTCCACGCCGGAGAGCGCTTCGATTTCCGTGGCACGCTGCAGCAGGTCCTGCAGCTCGGTGCGCAGCTGGGGCGACATCAGGTAGTCCCAAAAACCTTGGAACGTGCGGCCCTGGAGTGAACTGCTGATGCCCTGCTGGTTGGCGAAGATGGTCTCCAGAAGTTCGCCCTGGGTCCCGTCCCAGGTGGCGATCTGTTCGCGTACCTGCCGGTCCAGCTTCCGGAAGTTCTGCTCCACCTCCCGGAAATCCGACAGCAGATCCTTGGCGAGGGTGGTCAGCTGCTGGAAGTGGTCCAGCGCCTCAGGACCGGTCATCACCCTGATGTTGCCGTCCCTGATCCGCTGTATCTCGGCATCGATGCCGTCCCGCTGGCGCTGCAGCTCGGCGAGCCGGACCTCGGGGTCCGTCTCCGACTGCTGCACCAGGGCCTTCAGGACCGCGAAGATGCTGGTAAGCCTGGACTGGGTGGCCACGAAGTCCCGCCCGCGAAGGTTCTCCACCCACCGGACCACGTCCTCGGCGGCGGGGGTGAGGTCGTAGTGCGGTTCGTCCTGGCCGGGAACGTAATACTTCCGCAGCCAGGCCTTTTCTGGCGAAGCCCAGTCGTCCAGGTACTCCCCGGCGGGCCGGGGGAACTTGTCCTCGCCGTAGACGTCCCGGAGGCCGAACAGGACGTCGTCGAGGTGGTCGATGAGCTGCTGCCGGCCGATATCCCTCTGGTTGGGCCCGGTGAAGGCCTTCATGAAGAAGGACAAGGCCAGCGGCGCGTTCTGCGCCCGGAGCAGGGACCATCCGGCGTGGTTCTCACGCAGGCTGTTGATGGCGTAGAAATCCAAGGCGTCCTCAGGGGGCTTCCGGCGGCGGAATGACTTATGTGCCCAAGCTACACGGAGCCGCCGACAATTGCGGCGGAGGAATGGTGAGCCAGGTCCTCGTTACGGCCCGGTCCGCATTCCCGGGGACAGGACGTTGATGCCGGCATCAACCGCTGCGGTGAGGAGTTCGACGTCGTACGAGACAAGAACGTCAACCTGCAGACGGATAGCAGTGGCCAGGTGAATGGCATCCGCGCTGCGAAGCCTGCCCGGCAGAGCCGCTGCGTACATGAGGTCCGAACGTACAAGATCGACCAGGTTGATGCCGCCGAGCGCTGCATTGACCAGTTCGCCGTGTATCGCACGGCGGCGAGCTGCGCAGTGGAGTTCTGTGTAGAGGAGCATGGAGGCAACCAGGCTGTGGGTCTGGGACGCTGTTGACAGGTACGCCGCCAGGGTGGGCGATTCCTGCTCCTCCACCACGAGTTTGAGGACTGCCGATGTATCCGCGTAAATGATCAACGGTCACCGCGAAGGTCGTCCAGAATCTCCTCCGTGCTGGATTCCAAGGCGACCCGGTGCAGGGCGGTGAAGTCGACGGGTCCACTTGCCGGGCGTACCTGGCCTGCCAGCAGCAACCGTTCAAGGGGGGAAGCTGACGGCGGGATGAGTGTAGCGGCGATTTCGCCGTTGTTGGTGACGTCGATTGTCTCCCCGTTCTTCACGCGTTCGAGGATCTTGCTGCTTTCGTTCCGCAGTTCACGGTGTGGAATAGTTGTCATAACGCACCTCCGTAGCAAGTGTAGCAACCCATGCGGTCCGGGGGAAGGTTCAGCCGCGGCCTTCCGCCTGCTCCCAGTGCCGTAACAGCAACTCCGCCAGCCGGACGGGCTCCATCCGGTGGGGCGGGTCGAAGTGGTGGCGCTTGGGGAAGACTTCAAGATGGAAGTCCGGGAAGAAGACCCGCGCCAGCCGGCCGGCAATCTCGCCGTAGTCATCCGGGTTGCTCAAGCCGCCGAGGGCGCAGAACACGGGCGGGCGGAACGCCGCCAAGCGTTCCCGTTCCAGGTCATAGCTCCGGAAGGTGCGCAGGAACGCCTTGATTCCAGCGGGCCGCCTGGCCATCCACGGCGGCGGGGGACCCGGCGGTGGTGGCGGCAGGACGACGTCGGGCCTGACTCCCAGCCTCATGAAGGCGGGCATGAGCTGCTCCGGAGGGAGGGTCTCCAGCATTTCGTACTTCTTCCAGACCTCCGCGTGGGCGGGGCTCCAGTCCCAGGTCCCGGCCCAGGCCGGCTCAAGCAGGGCCAGGCTGAGCAGCCGTTCGGGGTGTTTCGCGGCGAAGGCCAGCGCCGCAGCCCCGCCGCCGGAATAGCCCACAAGGTGGAACGTTTCCCATCCGAGGGCATCGGCCTCCCGCAGCACGCCGCCCACCTCCGTGTCCAGGCTCCAGCCGGGCGGAGGCTCTTCGTCCACATAAAGCTCCAGGTCCTTGGCCACGGCCTGGACATCCGCTCCCAGGGCTTCAATCAGGGCGCCGTACGCATCCTGCGCGGGGAGGACAGCGCCAGGAAGAAGGATGGCCCGCATCGGTTCCATGGAAAGAACCCTACGCCGCGGCCGGACGTTGGCAAGGGCCACCAGGCTCAGCGTCCCGCGACATGCTCCGCGACGTATCTTGCGTCTTCGCCCACCAACGCCAGCGTGGCTGAGAGGTGCCTGGTGAGCCATGGCAGCCCGACGGCGTACAGGCCGGGAACGTCTGTGACGCCGCGGGTGTGCCGCGGATAGTTCCATTCATCCAGCACCGGCATGTCCAGCAGGCTGAAGTCCAGCCCGTACCCGGTGGCCCAGATGACAGAGGTTATGTTTTCCGCGGCCAGGTCCAGCCGTGCGCCGGACTCCCCGGGCAGCCAAGGGTCGTCGGGGCGCGCTTCGGCCGGCGGCGCATCTATGCCCGCTGCCTCGATGTAGGCGTCCGCCATCAGTTTCAGGCGCTGGCTGAACCCGGCCTCAACCATGGCGAGGCGTCCGGGGAGGTCGTCGCTGAAGACGAGGACGCCGTTGTCCGTTCCTTCAAAGTGGCCGTGCAGCCGCACCCCGCGGCGGCCGAGTTCCCGCAGGTGGATACTGTGTCCGCCGTCGTTGCCGGAGAGGAGCGGATTGCACATGAACCGGGCTGCGGGGGAGGGGAGCTGTGCCGCCTGGAGTCCGTTGATGCCGTACTCGGGGCCGTGCACGTTGACCTGCAGGATCCAGTGGAAGATGTCCCGGCCGCGGTAGCGGCGCGGCGCCTCCGGGCAGGCGGACACGGACAAGTGGACCACGCGGCCGGCGTCCAGCAGGTCCTCCGTGATCTGGCCCCCGGACTGGCCGGTGCCCACCACCAGCACGGCGCCGTCCGGGAGCTGGCGGGGGCTGCGGTAGTGGTGGCTGTGCAGTTGCAGGACGTTCCCGGGGAATCCGGCCGACGACGGCGGGACGCGGGTGCGCTGGAACGCGCCGTTCGCCAGAACCACGTTCGCCGCGGCGAACGTTCCGCCGGAGGTTTCCACGCGGAAGCGGCCATGTGCCGCCGCGATGCGGGTGGCTTCCGTTCCCATCTGTACCGGGGCGGCGATCCGGGTTGCGTAATCGCGGAAAAGGTCGATGACGGCGTCGCGGGGGAGGAACGCGTCCGGATCGGGGCCGTCGTACGTCAGGTCCGGCAGGAGGAATGAGAAGTTGGGCGTGTTCAAGTGGAACGAATGCCACCGGTCCTGCCATGCGCCGCCCAGGGTATCCCGCGCCTCCAACAGCAGGTGCTCCACCCCGCCCTGGGCGAGCCAGTAACTTGCGGCCAGCCCGGCCTGCCCGGCGCCGATCACCAGGGTGTTGACCTCCTGCGGAGCTGTCTTGCCTGTGGGTGCGGGCATCTCCATGATTCTTCTCCCGCGGCTCGGGGCGGAGTTGGACCTGCTGGCAGGATATGCCTGCCGCGGGCCTGCGTACAGGGGCCGACGGCGGTGCCCGGCCCGGGTGCCTGGGCCCGGCCTCGGGGCCTAAAGGTGGCACTGGTAATTGCTGTCCGGAATCTCCTGTAGAGTAGATCCTGTTGTTGTGTTTATGCAGTTCGTAGTTCAGGCAGTACGCACGGTCGAAAGCCCGTGTTCTTCTGAAGCAGCGGTTTTGAGCACCCCAAACAGGAGGACCCGAAAGTCGGGACAGTTCCTCCACCTTCACGAAGGACAAAAATAATGGCTACTGGTACCGTCAAATGGTTTAACGCTGAAAAGGGCTTCGGCTTCATTTCCCCCGATGACTCCTCACAGGACGTTTTCGCACACTACTCTGCGATCGCTTCCTCCGGCTTCCGCTCACTCGAAGAGAACCAGAAGGTCTCCTTCGAAACCGAGCAGGGCCCCAAGGGTCCCCAGGCCGTAAACATCCAGTCCCTCTAATTCCTTAGAGAAACTGGGGCCTTAGGGTTTCAAAGTTTGAAAAGCTGGGCCGGTCACTGACCGGCCCAGCTTTTGTTTAACCAGCCTGTGCCAGCACACCCTGCAATGCGGCGGCGCCGGTACCGGGTGTGAACGTTTGTGCAGCCGCCGTGAACCGCCGGCCAGGCCCGGGCACCGCCCGGGCGTTCCGCGCGCTGCCCGCAACTAGCTACTGACCAGTAACAACACGTGCTGAGCGCGCCAGGCGGTCCACGTCCTGCCGTCTTGCAGTCTGCTCTAAAAGTGGCGCACGTCCGTGCACTTCACGCCGCTGCCGCACCCGCCGTGCCTAGCATGAAAACCGGGCCCGCCACCAGGCTTTTCGGCCCTGCACCCGCTGACACAAAACAAAGAGGTTTCCATGTCGCTGCTCACCAGAACCCTGTCCATCGCCGCCTCCGCTGTCCTGGCCGGATCCCTGGCCGTGGCACCCGCCCAGGCGGACGTCGTCGAAATTTCCCCTCCCGGCGCGAATGATTGGTCCTGCAAGCCAACCGCCGAACACCCCTATCCGGTGGTCCTGGTGCCGGGGACCTTCGAGAGCATGGTGAAGAACTGGTCCACCCTCTCGCCCTACCTCAAGAGCCAGGGCTACTGTGTGTTTGCCCTGAACTATGGCGAGACGAACGGCGTTTACGCCACGGCACCTGTCGCGGACTCCGCAGAGGAACTCGCCCCGTTCGTCGACGCAGTCCTGGCTGCCACCGGCGCCAGGAAGGTGAACCTGGTGGGCCACAGCCAGGGCGGCATGATGCCCCGCTACTACATGGGCTTCCTCGGCGGGGCCAGGAACGTCAACCAGCTCATCGGCATCGCGCCCTCAAACCATGGCACCGAGGGCGTGATCATCCCGCCGCCGGAGCTCCTGGGCGATCCGGACTTCGCCGCCCTCGGCTGTGCCGCCTGTGCCGACCAGCAGGCCGGCTCGGCGTTTATGCAGGAGCTCAACTCCATTGGCGACACCGTGGCCGGGCCGTCCTACACCGTCATCTCCACGGTCTACGACGAGGTTGTGATTCCCTACAACAGCCAGTTCCTCGCGGGCCCGGCCCGGCAGGTCACCAACATCACCATCCAGGACAAGTGCCCGTTGGACGTCTTCGAGCATGACCAGACACCCAACGACCCCGTGGTCCACCAGATCGTGGCCCACGCCCTGGGCAGGAGCTCAGGCCCGGCTGACCCGGCCTACCAGCCCCGCTGCATCTAGCCTTTTTGTTACTCGTCCGGACTTGGGCTGCGGACGTCCTTCTGGCCAATATCGGCTGCGCCCAGTGCTGCCGCAGCAGGGCCGTGCGTAGTGTCGTGCTCGCGGACCCGGAGCTCCGGGTGGTGCAGGTCCAGCGCCGGCCGCTCCGAACGGATCCGGGGCAGCGAAGTGAAGTTGTGCCGCGGCGGCGGGCAGGACGTGGCCCACTCCAGCGAGGCGCCAAACCCCCAGGGATCGTCCACGGTGACCTTCTTCCCGGTCCGCCAGGTGATGTAGACGTTCCAGAAGAACGGGAGCAGGGACGCTCCCAGGAGGAAGGACGACATGGTGGAGAACTGGTTCATCCACGTGAAGTTGTCCTCCACCAGGTAGTCGGCGTACCGGCGGGGCATGCCCATGACGCCCAGCCAGTGCTGGATCAGGAAGGTGCCGTGGAAGCCCAGGAACAGCATCCAGAAGTGGATCTTTCCCAGGCGCTCGTTGAGCATGGTGCCGGTGAACTTGGGCCACCAGAAGTAGAACCCGGCGAACATCGCAAACACCACGGTCCCGAACACCACGTAGTGGAAGTGTGCCACCACGAAGTAGGTGTCCGACACGTGGAAGTCCAGCGGCGGGGAGGCCAGGATGATGCCGGTCAGGCCGCCGAACAGGAACGTGACCAGGAAGCCGATGCTCCAGAGCATGGGGGTCTCGAAGGTCAGCGAACCGCCCCACATGGTGCCGATCCAGTTGAAGAACTTCACGCCTGTGGGCACCGCGATCAGCATGGTCATGAACGCGAAGAACGGCAGCAGCACCGAGCCGGTCACGTACATGTGGTGCGCCCAGACGGTCATGGACAGTGCGGCAATGGCAATGGTGGCGTAGACCAGGCCCTTGTAGCCAAAGATCGGCTTGCGGCTGAACACCGGGAAGATCTCCGAGACAATGCCGAAGAACGGCAGCGCGATGATGTACACCTCGGGGTGGCCGAAGAACCAGAACAGGTGCTGCCAGAGGACTGCGCCGCCGTTCTCCGGATCATAGATATGGGCACCGAAGCGCCGGTCGGCACCGAGCGCGAACAGGGCTGCGGCCAGCGGCGGGAAGGCCATGATCACCAGGATTGAGGTGACCAGGGTGTTCCAGGTGAAGATCGGCATCCGCCACATGGTCAGTCCCGGGGCGCGCATGCAGATGATGGTGGTGATGAAGTTGACCGCGCCCAGGATGGTCCCGAAGCCGGACAGCGCCAGGCCGAACACCCAGAGGTCACCGCCGATGCCCGGGCTGAAGGTGGTATCCGAGAGCGGCGCATAGGCGAACCAGCCAAAGGACGCTGCACCCTGGGGCGTGATGAAGCCGGACATCGCAATGGTGGATCCGAAGAGGAAGAACCAAAAAGCCAGCGCATTGAGCCGCGGGAATGCCACATCCGGAGCACCGATCTGCAGCGGCATGATGAAGTTGGCGAACCCGGCGAACAGCGGGGTGGCGAACATCAGCAGCATTGCGATGCCGTGCATCGTGAACAGCTGGTTGTACTGCTCCTTGGTCTGCAGGATCTGCATGCCGGGCTCGAAGAGTTCCGCCCGGATGAGCAGCGCCATGACGCCGGCCAGGCAGAAGAACGCAAACGACGTTATCAGGTACATGTACCCGATGGTTTTGTGGTCGGTGGTGGTGATCCAGTTGACCACCAGGCTGCCTTTGCGGCGCCGCGTGACGGCAGGCGCGGCGGTAGCGGCAAGTCCTTCAGCTGAATGTTCTGTAGTGGCCATCTTCCACCTCACCGAATCTTCCCTATGGCGCGGCAGGTCCTTCATGGGCCCTACTTTGAAGGCTACTCAGGATCATGGCCTCCGGGAAGGGGATCTTTCAGCCGCTGTTATCCGTCGCGTTCCTGCACGGCCCAGCTTTTGCTCAATGCGGCAGTGCCTGCCGCAACGGGCCCACCCGGTGGCGCTCCGCCAGGAACGCCGCCAGTGCGGGGTTATCGATCTCCCTCGCCAGCCAGGGAACTGCCTGTGCCGCAGCTTCGTCGCCGAGGACAGCCCGGTGGGACTGCCCCCGCACCACGAATTCCCGCATCCCGCTCCGGCTCGCCAGCTCTACCAGCTGCTCCACGAACGCGGCCGCACGGGGAGACCGGCTGGCAATGGAAACCTCCGCCGCCGTATCCAGAAGCCGGGCGGAGTACCAGAGGTACCAGGGTGTGGGTTCGAGGCCCCGGTCTATCCAGTGCTCGGCTGCTGCCAGATCGCCGTGCACCATCAGGAGCCGTGCTTCGGCTCCGGCGGCCAGGGCCATGTAGCAGTGATCGCCGGCGAGCTCCGCCATCACCCACGACCGGTCAACCAGGGCCGCGGCCTTCTCCACCTGCCCTGCGGCAAGGTACGTCTCTCCCCGCACGCCGGCAACAAACGGTTCAAACGCCGTCCAGTGTTCCTCCGCAATCCACGCCTGCGCCCGGTCCAGGGAGTCAGCCGCCTGCTCCAGTTCCCCGCGGAGCAGCCGTACCCTGCCCAGCAGTGCCTCGCTGAAGGCCTGCTGCCGGCGGTTCCGCACGGCCTTCGCCAGCTTTCCGGACTCCGTCAGGGCCGTCACGGCGTCCCCGTACCGTGCGGTGTCTGAGGCCAGCATGCCCTGGATGGCCAGGATTCTCGCCTGTTCGTCGGGGAATCCCCTGGCCGCCAGCATGGCCCGGTCCAGCCACCCGGCAGCCCGGTCCGGCACACCCCTTTGGACGGACAGGTAGCCCAGCTCGCGGTATGCGGCGGCGGCCGTTCGGGAGGCGCCGTCGGGCCCTTCCGCCTGGAGTGCACGGTGCAGGAAGTCCGCCACCTCGGCGCCGCGGCCGCCCGCCTGATGGATCAGGGCGCCGGACAAGGTGACCAGGGACTCGGCGATCAGGTGAGCGTCGCCAATGCGCTGCGCCAGCACCACCGCGAGCCGCAGCTGGTCCAGCCCCCGGTCCACCGCACCCGCCCACAATGACGCGCCGCCGGCGTCGAGGTAGGAACGCACCGTCGCCGCGGTGGCCGGCATTCCAGGGTCCGTCTCCGGCGCAGCAGCGGACAGCGCACGCCGGATTTCCGCGGGCAGCGGCAAGCCCAGCTCCTGCCGGTAGAGGGCGCCGCACGCGCTGACATGCCTGCGGGCCCGGCGGTGCTCACCCAAAGCCACCAGCGCCTTGACCAGGACAGCGTTGCAGTCCGCATGGAAGGGATCCCGGTGCAGAGCCAGGGTGGCCAGCTCAGCGGCCTCGCCGGGAGCATCCGACGCCAAGGCGGCCAGCGCGGCCTCGTACAGCAGGGACTGGACCACATTGTCCAGCCGGAAGCGCTGGTCCGCCAGCCAGGAATCGAAGACGGGGCAATCGGCGAAGGACAGTCCCTCCAGCAACTGGCCGGTGAAGCCGCGGGGGTCCAGGCCGGGCTTGGCGGCCGAGCCCACCACTTCGAGTGCGTCGCAGCGCCACGGCGGCTGAAGCACCAGCCGCAAAGGATCGCCGGCCACTGTGACGCCGTCAAGGGTCCGCCGCAGCTCGGACAGGTTCCAGCGCAGGGCACCGAGCGGGTCGGCGGCATCCGGAAACAAGAGCGACGCCGTGCGGGACCGGCCGGTGCCCTCGGCCTGCAGCGCGAGGTATGCCAGCACCGCCCAGGCCTTGCGGCCTCTGGGCTGCAGAAGAGCTGCGTCGGGGGACTCGACCGCGGGCGGACCAAGGAGCCGAATCAAATACTCGGCCATACGGCCCATGGTACGCCGCCGGAACAGCGGCGTCTGCGGGCCTCACACGCTTGGTCACACGCGGCCCGCACACACTGAAATCGCCCAACCGGCACACCATCACGAGAGGTACAAAACCATGGAATTGCTCGGCATCCTGCTCTTTGGACTCTGGGTTCTGATTGTCACTGTCTGCGTTGTCCTGACCGACGGCCGGGGCCACACGCCCGAGATCCGGTCCACGGATCCGTGGTCCGTAGGCAACCTTCCCAGTGAGCCATACGCGTCGCTGCGGATGTAGGTTCCACAGTCCCAGCCACCGGGAACAATGCGTCCATAACCACCAGGGCGCTCACCATTCGCGGTCCTGGTCCGTACAGACGGTGCTGGCAAGCGCCGTCTATGCGGGCCAGGGCCGTCCTTGTGGGAAGTCACCCGGGCAGCTCCAGCGCAGGGACTTAAGCCAGGCCCATCGCTTCCCGCACTTCATCCAGGATGTGGTGCATGGCCGATTCAGCCACGGCCGTATCTCCGCGCGCCACTGCTGCCGCCACGTCCTCGTGCGCCTGAAGTGCCTCGTCCCGGGGCTTGAACGGCATAAGTCCCTGCTGGGTCCGGCTGGTCAGCACTTCCGCCACCATGCCTTCCAGCGCCTGGAACATCTCGTTCCCGCAGCTTCGCAGGAGCAGCTGGTGGAACTCGATGTCCGCGGCCAGGAACCCCCGGAGGTCGCCGGCTTCACCCAGCCGCCGCAGCTCAGCCCCGAGGGCAACGAGCTGGGCCCGTTCCGAGGCGCTGGCACGCCGGGCCGCACCGGCGGCGGCGATGGGTTCGACGGCGATGCGCAGCTCGGTGAGGCTGCTGTACTGGAGCTCGCGCCGGTCTGACGCCAGCCGCCAGCGCACCAGCTTCGGATCAAAAACGTTCCACAGGGACCGGTCCTGGACCACAATGCCCACGCGCCGCCGCGAGTAGACCAGGTTCATGGATTCCAGGACCTTCATGGTGTCCCTGGCTACGGTCCGCGATATCCCGTACTCCTGCTGCAGCCCTTCAAGGGTGAGCCGGCTGCCGGGGGCCAGGTTGCCGGAAGCGATGGCAACCCCCACCGCCTCAAGGACCCGCTCATGCATCGCGGGGGAGGCCCCGCCGTCGTGCGCTTTATCCGCGCCCTCATCTGTCGCCGTCGACATTCTGTCCGCCTCTCCTGCGCCGCAGCGCCTTCCCAGAATACCGGGAAAGCGAGGAAAGGTATGACCTGTAACACGAAAAGATAGTATCTTTCCGGCAAAAGGTGATACCTTATGGCGTAGCCCACTTCTTGACGGGCCCACAGCGAGCTTCTTCGAAAGCCAAAGACGTCTTCTCCGGAGGTATGACATGCAGTATCCCCCCACGCACCTTGTGGTCATGGGCGTTGCCGGCTCAGGCAAAACCACCCTCGCGGCCGCCCTGTCCTCGCAGCTGGGCTGGGCGTGCGCCGAAGCGGACGAGTTCCACCCTGAAGCCAACATCACCAAGATGACGCAGGGCATTGCGCTCCAGGACGAGGACCGCTGGCCCTGGCTGCAGGAAATCCGCACCTGGATGACCGCCCAGGCGCAGGCCGGCTGCAGCACCGTCCTGACATGCTCCGCCCTCAAGAAGAGCTACCGCAAGCTCCTCTCCGAAGCGGAAGGCCGCGTGGTCTTCCTCCACCTCGACGGCGGCGCGGACCTGATCGGCCAGCGCATGCAGGGCCGGGCGGGCCACTTCATGCCGCCCACCCTGCTGCCCAGCCAGCTTGCCACCCTGGAGCCGCTCAGCCAGGAAGAGCTCGACGCCGGCAGCCTCCGCCTGGACATCTCGCAGTCGCCTGAGCAGCTGGTCGCCGCCGTCGTGCAGGCTCTGCAGCTTCCCACCGGCCAGGCGCCCTGCGCGCCCTGACCGCCCCCTAAACCCCCAAAGTACTGTTTCAAAGGAGAACCATGACCATCGAAGGATGGACCCAAACACTGGGCGCAGGACCCCTGCTGCTCATCGCGGGAGCCGCGATCCTCGTCCTGCTGTTCCTGATCATCAAGCTGCGGATGCACGCCCTGATCGCCCTGATCCTCATCAGCCTCGCCACCGCCTTCGCCACCGGCATTCCCGCCAACCAGGTGGTCCCGGTGCTGATCAACGGTTTTGGCACCACCCTCGGCACGGTGGCACTCCTGGTGGGCCTGGGCGCCATGCTCGGCCGCATCGTGGAAACCAGCGGCGGCGCCAAGGTGCTGGCCGACTACCTTATCGGCGTCTTCGGTGAAAAGCGTGCCCCCTTTGCGCTGGGCCTGGCCTCCCTGATCTTCGGCTTCCCCATCTTCTTCGACGCCGGACTGGTGGTCATGCTGCCGGTCGTCTTCGCAGTGGCCCACCGCCTGGGCGGGGGAGTGCTCCGCTACGGCCTGCCCGCCGCGGGCGCGTTCTCCGTGATGCACATCTTCCTGCCCCCGCACCCGGGTCCGGTTTCCGCGTCCGCGTTCTTCGACGCCAACATCGGCCTGGTCACCCTCGCCGGCCTGATCGTCGCCATCCCCACCTGGTACGTCACCGCCTACCTCTTCGGCCTCTACACCGGCAAGAAGCTGGTCCTTCCCGTGCCGGAAATCCTGGGCCACGCCTCAGCCGAAGCGGAATCCAACCCGCCGCGCTTCCGCACCGTGGTGGGCCTGCTGCTCCTGCCGCTGGTCCTGATCTTCATGAACACCGGGCTGAACACCCTGGCTTCCTCCGGCGTGCTCGCCGAAGGCGTCAAGGACGAGCAGTGGTACCAGGTCCTGCGGACGCTGGGTGAAACCCCGGTGGCGCTGCTGATCTCGGTGCTGGTGGCCCTGTTCGTGCTGGGCAGCAAGCGCGGCAAGGACGCCGGAGCCCTCGAGAAGCTCCTCGAATCCTCGCTCGGCCCGGTCTGCTCCGTCATCCTGATCACCGGTGCCGGCGGCATGTTCGGTGGCGTCCTGCGCACCTCCGGCATCGGCCAGGCACTCGCCGACGTCCTGGGCGACCTGGGCATCCCGCTCATCCTGGCCGGCTTCCTGATCTCCAGCATCCTGCGCATCGCCCAGGGATCCGCCACCGTTGCACTGACCACCACCGCGGGCCTGATCGCCCCGGCTGTGGCCCTGGCCGGACTGAACGGCATGCAGGTGGCCGCCATGGTGATCGCCGTGGCCGCCGGCTCCGTGGTGGTCTCCCACGTGAACGACTCCGGCTTCTGGCTGGTGGGCCGCTTCTTCGGCATGGACGTCAAGACCACGCTGAAGACCTGGACCGTTATGGAAACCCTCATCGGTGTGATGGGCTTCGCCATCGCGGCCGTGATCTTCCTGGTGGCCGGAGTGGCGGGCTAGCAGCATTCCCATCCACGGCTGACTGGACAACAGCGGCGGGGCGGGCAGCAGAAATGCTGGCCGCCCCGCCGTCGTCGTACCTGGAGACTTTAGGCCGAGCCGCCCGGGGCGGGGTGGACCGGCTAACTGGGCCAGGCGGGGTGGGCGGTGCTAGGTGCGGGCGTCGATGTCCTTCTGGACTACCGCGGCGAGTGTCCGCAGCACCTGCTGGTCGGACGGGGAGAAGGTCCTGGGCTGCTGGTCAATGACGCAGAGCGTTCCGATGTTCCAGCCCCGCGGCCCGTGCAGGGGGTAGCCGGCATAGAAGCGGATGTAGGGCTCGCCTGTGACCAGCGGATTGGAGGCGAAGCGGTCATCGGCGAGGGTGTCGTTGATGACCAGCATCGAGTTCCGCTCCACCGTTTCCGTGCAGAGGGCAATGACGCGGGGAGCCTCCTCGCGCAGCGGCCCGACGGCCGACTTGAAGAACTGGGCATCCTCGGCGATCAGGGATAGCGATGCGGCGCCCACGCCGAAGAACTTCCAGGCGGCGGCAACAACGCGGTCGTACACTTCCTCCGGGCCGGTGTACAGAAGGTCCGTCTCGTGGAGTGACTTCAGGCGTTCCGCTTCTGCCCGCTCCGGGGAAAGCAGGGATTTGCCGGCGGCACCCAGGGCGGCAAGCGCGTCTTCTTTGCCCGGTTTCTGGCCCGCCGGCGGGTGTCCGGGGTTGCCACTCTCAGGCTTCACGGGGCGGAGCCGCCGCCGTCCTGCCTTGAGTTCCTTCACTGCATCAGGCCCGCGTTCGATCGCTGGCAGGGCCAGGGCTTCATGAAGGTAGGCGTCCAGTTCGAACGCAGAACAGGGCGACCTGCCGAAGTAGGAAGGCCAGAGCTTCTGTGGATCCAAGCCGATTGTGGCAGCGAGTTCGAGCCGCCGCTTCACCTCTTTGTCGATTGCGTCCACCTCCCAGATGACGCGTTACTGGGGTCCGCGTACTCTGTAGTTGCAAAAGCCATGTTGATAAGCTTACTTAGTAATTGCGGTCCCGGCTACCTGGGAGGTTCGGGGGCTTTCGGGGTGCCGCAGAAACGACACAGCTGCGCCGGCGCCACGCCGCCGCCTATGGCCGCGTTGCAGGGCTACTTGCCGGGGGTACGGGTCTTGCTCTTGGGTTCTTTCGGCGGCATGCCCGCCACGTGCTCATAGGCTTTGTGGATCCATGCTTTGGCGCGGGCGTCGTCGCCGTCGCCTTCCTCGTTCCAGATCTCCGGGAGGCCGGTGTACTCGCGCATCGGCCGGTCCGCCGGGCCGAACGGGACGGTTCGCTCGCTGCTTTCGAGCTGCTGCCTGTTCTCCGGGGAGAGCCGGATGCCGATGGTGCCCCCGAAAAGCCCTGCGAACATGTTGCCGTTGACGAACGCGCCCAGGTTGCCGAACATCGGCTTCACCGACACGTCCGGTACGTCCGGGACCAGGGACCGGAAGCGCTCCTTGTCAGCGTCCGTCGCTTTGGGCATCTCCATTGCTTCCCCCTGGGATCGGACGGCTGGGTGCGGTGCCTGCTGGTGTGTGCAGGATATGCCCTGCGGGGTGGGCCGGGGAACACCCGCCGGTCCGCCGTCGTTGTGCCGGTAGGCAGCGCGCCCACACCGGGCGCCGGACGTTCCCCAACCAAAGGACACCCCTTGACCCCTCGCACCATCGTGATCACCGGCGCCAGCGACGGCATCGGCGCAGCAGCCGCGCGTACCCTGGCCAGGGCAGGGGACCAGGTGGTCGTCGTCGGCCGCTCGGAGGAAAAGACGCGGGCCATTGCCAAGGAGCTGGACGCCGACTACTTTGTCAGCGACTTCTCCGAGCTCGCCCAGGTCCGCACCCTGGCCGCGCAGCTGGAGTCCGACTACCCGCGCATCGATGTCCTGGCCAATAACGCCGGCGGTATCATGGGCAAGCGCACCCTCACCGTGGACGGCAACGAATCAACGTTCCAGATCAACCACCTGGCGCCGTTCCTCCTCACCACGCTGCTGATGGAGACTCTGGTTGCCAGCAATGCCAAGGTGATCAACACCTCCAGCGGAGCCAACAGCTTCGGCAAGCTGGACCTGTTTGACCTCAAATCCGAGCAGGGGTACTCCACCAACCGCGCCTACGGCACCGGCAAGCTCGCCAACATCCTCTTCACGTCCGAACTGCACCGCCGCTTCGGCGAGCAGGGAATTACGACGGCGGCGTTCCACCCCGGCGTTGTGCGCACCAACTTCGCGGCGGACTCTACCAGCCCGTTCCGGCACGCTTACAAGACCCTGCTGAACCGCTTCATGCTGACCCCGGACCAGGGTGCCGACACCCTGCTGTGGCTGATCAACGGCACTGCGGGCAAGGACTGGATCTCCGGTGCGTACTACTACAAGCGCGCGCTGGCCAAGGCCAACCCCCAGGCTTACGACGCCGAGCTGGCCCGCCGCCTGTGGGAGCAGAGCGAGGAACTGGTCAAGGCCGATTAAGTTCTAGCCCTCGCAGCCGGTGACGTCACGGAGGTGCTGGGGATAGTAACTGGGTAGCGCTAAGTGTCGTTATGGGTCGTCAAAACGACACTTAGCGCTACCTAGTTGGGCCGGGGGCGCGCCTGCTCTACATCCGCCGCGGCCTCCGTCTGACCCATGGCTATGAGGCCCGCCACTACACCGTCCACGTCCGCTTCCGGCCGGTTCTGGCTCAGCTTGGCCTTGGCCTCAATCCGGGTGATGACAAGTTCCAGCCCCACGATGGCCCGCAACTGCCCGGCAATGAAGCGCTCCGGTGCGTCGTCCACGTCCCAGGGGTGGTCGAAGCCGGACTCGTGCACTCCGGTGAGCCGCCGGACCTGCCGGTCCAGCCAGGCCGGATCGTCATGGATCACCAGCCGCCCGTACACGTGCGCTGTGGTGTAGTTCCAGGTGGGGACAACCCGCCCGTGCTCGGCCTTGGAGGCGTACCAGGACGGGGAAATGTAGGCATCCGAACCTTGAATAATGGCGAGGGCCTCCCCGACGGCGGGCGCGGACCACTGCGTGTTGTTCCGCGCCACGTGTCCCTGCAGTGCGCCGAACTCACCGGCGTCGGGGTCGTAGACAAACGGCAGGAGTGTCGCCACGAGGCCCTCCGGGGTCATGGTGACCAGGTTCGCCGCACCCGGCCTGGTGAGCAGGTGCTGCACGGTTTCAGGGACAGCGGCGAAGTGGGCTGGAATGTACATGGGTTAGTCCTATACTGGCTGGCTTGATGCGGGATGAAGTTCGGGGGATGAGGTCGGGGCGGGCTTGAGCCGAACCCGGACAGCGGCGGCGGCACACAGGATGACGGCCAGCCCGCCCAGGACCGTGGACCAGGTCAGGGCCTCACCCAGCAGGACGGCCGCCCAGCAGATGGTGAGGACGGGCTGGATGAGCTGGATCTGGCTGACCCGTGCGATGGGGCCGATGGCCAGGCCGCGGTACCAGGCGAAGAATCCCAGGAACATGCTCACTACGGCGAGGTACCCGAACGCTGCCCACTGCGCGGGGGTTGCTGACGGCGGCTGCTGGGCAGCGGAGGCGGCAGCCAGGACCAGCATCAACGGCGAGGCGAGGACCAGCGCCCACGAGATGGTCTGCCAGGAGCCGAGTTCCCGGGCCAGCAGGCCGCCTTCCGCGTAGCCGATGGCGGCGGCCACCACGGAACCGAGGAGCAGCAGGTCTGCCCAGTGGAGGACGCCAAGGCCGCCGGACTGGACGGATGCGAAGACGGTCACCGCAAGGGCGCCCACACCGCTGACGAGCCAGAACGCCGCTGGTGGGCGTTCCCGCCCGCGAAGGACGGCCGCGGTGGCCGTCGCGGCAGGGAGCAGGGCGATGACAACGGCGCCGTGGCTTGCGGCGGTGCTGGTCAGGGCAAAGGAGGTGAGTAGCGGAAAGCCAATGACGACGCCGGCCGCCACGACCGCCACACGGAACCATTGCGTCCCGCGGGGGAGCGCCTGCCGGGTAAGTGCCAGTGCCGCACCCGCCAAAGCAGCCGCCACTACTGCCCTGCCTGACCCGATAAAGAGCGGCGCCAGGCCTGCGACCGCCACTTTGGTGAACGGGACCGTGAGCGAGAATGCCGCGACTCCAAGGAGACCGAGCCACAAGCCGGCTGAGCTGGAGTGGGATAACGCTGTACGCCGATGAAGAGTAGCGCTACTATTGTCTCTCATGGACAACGATAGCAGTTCGCGGATTGTGGCGCATCTGAGATCCTGGATGGCCACTGCGGCGCCGGGCGCGAAACTGCCCTCCACGCGGTCCCTGGTGGCCGACTATCAGGCAAGTCCCGTCACGGTGCAGAAGGCCCTGCAGACCCTCACGGCGCAGGGGCTGATCGAGAGCCGGCCGGGCGTCGGGACCTTCGTGCGGGCGGTCCGCATGGCACGCCCCTCCGATTACGGCTGGCAGACGGCGGCCCTGCGCTCCCCGCTGGCGGCACTGCCACCAGCCTCCTCCACCATGCGGGAGGTGCCGCAGGACGCGATTTCCTTCCATTCGGGCTACCCTGCCAGGGAGCTCCTGCCCGAGCGGCTGGTCCGGGCAGCGCTCACGCGGGCCGCCCGCGGAGACGCGGCGCTGTCCCGGCCTCCCGCCGCGGGGATGCCGGAGCTGCAATCGTGGTTCGCGCATGAGCTCGGCGCGTCCACGCCCGCTGGGATAACTCCGCCCAACCCGAGCGACGTCGTCGTACTTCCTGGCAGCCAGAGCGGACTGAGCTCCATCTTCAGTGCCCTGGTGGGCAGGGGGCAGCCGCTGCTGATGGAGTCACCCTCCTACTGGGGTGCCATTTTGGCCGCCGCCCAGGCGGGGGTGCGGGTGGTGCCGGTGCCCAGCGGACCGGACGGGCCGGAACCGGGGGAGCTGGCCCGCGCCTTCGACGAATCAGGCGCCAGGGTTTTCTATGCGCAGCCCAACTACGCCAACCCCACGGGCGCGCAGTGGTCAGCGGAGACGCGCGACCAAGTCCTTGACGTGATCCGTGCCAAAGGTGCGTTCCTTGTGGAGGACGACTGGGCGCACGACTTTGGCATCAGCTCACACCCCGTGCCGGTCGCCTCCCGCGACGACTCCGGGCACGTCGTGTACCTGCGCTCGCTGACCAAGAGCGTCTCCACCTCCATCCGGGTGGCAGCACTGATTGCACGCGGTCCGGCGCGGGAGCGCATCCTCGCTGACAGGGCCGCGGAATCGATGTACGTTAGCGGGCTTCTGCAGGCGGCAGCGCTCGACGTCGTCACGCAGCCTGGGTGGCAGACGCACCTGCGCAGCCTGCGGCACCAGCTGGAGTCACGCCGGGACCTGCTGGTCACCAGTGTCCGGGAGCACATTCCGCAGGCGCACATTGAGCAGGTGCCGAAAGGGGGGCTTAACCTGTGGCTGCGGCTGCCCGACGGGACTGACCTGCAGCGGCTGGTCCGGGACTGCGAAGCTGGCGGCGTCATCGTCGCCCGCGGGGACGAATGGTTTCCGGCGGAACCGGCGGGTCCCTTTATCCGGCTCAACTTCTCGGGCACGAATCCGGGCGCCTTCCCCGAAGGCGCCCGGATCATTGGGCAGATGCTGGAGCGGAACCTGAGCTAGGACACCGGAGCCAGCAACTTGCAGAGATCGGTCACTTTGCCTTTCCCGGTGAACATGTCACCGACTTCATTCCCATCGGCGTCAAGAATCCAGTTGACGGTTCCGGCCGTGTAGTAGACCCCTGCAGGATGGTCGTTGATCTCAGGCACAGTGATGACATTGGTTCCAGTCGCGGTAAAGAGTACGTTGCCCTTGTCCAGGGGCCGGGTTGTTGTTGCCCCAGTGGCGATGTAAGTCCGAGAGTCCCCATCAGGTCCAGTAACTGTGACTCGCAAGCCTGGAGCTGTATAGATGTTCCGACCACCGGGAAGGTTGATTTCGCCAACCTTTCCCACCGCTGTGAAGGACAAGAAATTATCCTCGGATCCGGGACAAGGCGCGGTGTACTCATAAACAATCGGTTGAGGAACGGGGGTAGCTGCGACCGCAGGCACAGGTGCGACGAGCGCTGCTGCGGCAAGGGCAGCGGGAGCCAATATGCGAGTGCTGCTGGTTTTCATCGGATCTTCCTTTCAGATGTACTCGGTGTGAGTGGCTCAAGAGTGGCCCTGGGGGCTTAATGGAGCCTTAATCCAACGGCTAACTCTGGATCCAGCACGGGCCCGGGAGCATGATGGGGGTGATGTCGCTCCTCGGGGCGCGTTAGGACGGGGCGGGCGCCAGGGGCCGCTGGTCGGAAAACGCCACGGGATAGGGCACAGCCCGATTCCGTGGCCGGTCAGTGAGGGGTGCTCGGCGATGGGCGCGCTGTGGATCAGGGCACTGGGTCCGTTGGAGGTGATCGCTGACGGCGTCCAGGTTCCCGTCAGCAGCCGCAATCTGCGTATTGTCCTCGAATGCCTGACGTTGCGGGCGAACTCAGTGGTACCCGCCGATTTCCTGGCTGAAGTCCTCTGGGACGGCCACCCGCCCTCTCGTCCGGGCCCGCAGCTGCAGGTGCACGTCGCGAACCTGCGGAACCTGCTTGAGCCCAACCGTCTTAAAGGGGTTGCTTCGCACCGCCTGGCCAGCCGGCCCGGCGGCTACCTCCTGGCTGTTGAAGACGACGAACTCGACCTGTTGCAGTTCCGCGCGCACGTTGCAGCCGGAGAACGTGCAGTAGAAGCGGGCCAACTTGCCGGCGGGGCGGTCCGCCTGCGCCAGGCCCTCGAATTGTTCGTGTGCCCTGCCTTTCCGGACCTTGCCGACATTGAGCTGCTGGTTCCAGACCTGGAAGAAGTGGAGGAGGCCCGGCTGGACACATACCAGGACCTCTTCGACGTTGAACTGGCACTGGGCCGCCACGCCACCGTTGTGGGGGAGCTGCACAGGCTGGTAACGCAGCATCGCTTCCGGGAGCGCTTGTGGGCGTCTTTGGTGCTTGCCTTATACCGCTCCGACCGGCAGGCAGACGCCCTTGCCGCCTGCCGGACGGCCAGGAAAACCTTTGCGGCCGAGCTGGGCATTGATCCCGGGGAACGCTTGCGGGAGCTGGAAACACTGGTGCTGCGTCAGGATGCATCCCTCGGGGCACCCGCCGTGAACGAAAAGCGCCGCGCCAGGCAGCGTCTCGACAACCTGCCTGCCGCACTCACCCCCATGGTGGGTCGGGATGCTGAACTGGGGGAGGTATGTTCGCTCTACCGCTCCGACGGATGCCGGCTTGTCACCGTCACAGGGGCGGGCGGGGCAGGGAAGACCCGTCTCGCGATGGCGGCGGCCGCACGCTTGGGTGAGCGCATGCCTGACGGCGCGGGCTGGGTTAATCTGTCCCCACTCACCCAGGTTGAGCAGGTGCCGGGGGCCATCGCGGCGGCACTCGGACTGGAGGCGCCGGCGGGCGAAGACCCGCTGAAAATCGCGTCCCGTTTTCTGCAAGCCCGCCGCCTGCTGCTGGTCCTGGACAACTTCGAGCACCTGGAAAACGCCTGGCCAGTGGTGCTGGACCTGCTCACCGCAGCCCCGGAGCTTCGGATCCTCACTACCAGCCGGAGGCGGCTGGGGTTGCGTCCTGAGTACGAATTTGAACTTGCACCACTTGAGCTGCCGCCCCTCGACCCGCCCCTGCCTCTGCACCGGTTGCGGGAGGTGCCTGCAATGAAGCTGCTCCTAAGCCGGGGCAGGGCGGTCCGCCCCCGTTTCACGGTGGATCCAGGAAACGCGACAGTCTTGACGCGGCTGTGCCACCGCCTTGACGGCCTGCCGCTGGCCATCGAACTGGCTGCAGCCCAACTGCGTCAGCTGAGCGAGCACGATCTCCTCGTTGACCTGGAAGCCAGCCTGGCCGCAGTGCCTGCCGCCTTCCGTGACCTTCCCGACCGGCAGCGAACTCTCACGGCCACAATGGAGTGGAGCTACCAGCTGCTGGAGGACCCGGAGCGCCTGTTCTTCGTCCAACTCGGAGTTTTCGCCAACGATCCGACGACCGAAGCGATTGACGCCGTGCGAGTCACCCTTCCCTTTGGCGCGCTTTCCACCGAAGAGCTGTTGTCCGCGCTCGCCCGCAACAGCCTGCTCCGGCGCTACACCGACCATGCAGGACGGCGGCGTGTGTCGCTGCTGCAATCCATCCGTGAATTTGCCCGTAACCGGCTGGCGCTGCTTCCCGAGCAACACGACGTGCGCCGGCGGCATGCCGAGTACTACCTTGCCCTGGCTGAGAGATTGGGTCCGCTATTGTGGGGTGCTGGCCAGGTGGAGGCGTTCCGAGTGCTTCACGCCGAAGCCCTCGACCTTCGCGCGGCACTGCTTTGGGCAGCAGGGCCGGGTGGTTCGACGGAACTGGCACTTCGGCTGGTGGGAGAGCTCTGGCATTACTGGGAACTCACTGGAGACGTTACCGAGCAGCAGCGAATAGCCGTGGAGCTCGTGGAGGCAACACCGGATGCGGCGCCGCAGCTTAGAGCACCAGCGCTTAGCGGAGCAGCCACGCTGACATGGACCCTGGGCAGGTATAACCAGGCGGCCCACCTCCACCGCCGTGCCCTTCAAGCGTTTGAAAAGTCCGGCAATAGCCCGGGTGTTGCGTGGACCATCCTGTGTCTGGCCGTGCAGGCAGCACAAAGTGGTGATTTCCCTACTGCCGAGCGGCTTACAGCGGAGGCCGTGTCCTATCCCGGCGCCAGTCTTCGGGTCAGAATTGGGTCGCTGGTTGTCCTGTCCCGTCAGGCTTACTGTGCCGGGGACCATCCGCGGGCACTCGAACTGTGCAGGGCGTGCGCGGAATTGACCCGCCGCCTAGGGGACCGGTGGCTCCTGGGCGTTGTGCTTACCAATCTTGCAGAGAGCACCGAACAGGCCGGCGATTACGACGGTGCCGAGCTCCTGCTCATCGAAGCTATCAGCGCCTCACTCCAGCTAGGGGCGGAGGGCAACCTGGCCGCTTTCCTTGACTCATTGGGCGGCGTCTATGCGTCACAAAAACGCTATGACTTTGCCCTCCGCCTCCTCGCCACGGCGGACTCCTACCGTACACACCGCGGTATGTCGCTGGATCAGGCAGAACGACGACGAGTTGATGCCATTATCGACAAAGCCAGGGCTGAAGCCGGTCCCATCCGCTTCGGCCTTGCCTGGGCTGGCGGAGGCAGGCTTACGGTTCGGCAGGCGGTCAACGAGGTGCTCCAGCGCCAACCCGGACTCTCCGGCACCGTCGGGGGTTCAGCCCGATCAGCTTCCCCCGCCGTGGAATGCGCCACTGACCCGGCCCCGTGGTCCTGACGCCCGGCTTCGTGCCAATCGCAACCGCGTAACAGCGTGCAATATAAGCATGACCTCATGTATTTGATGACTATGAATTCGGCAGCCGTGCTACTTTCAACACTGCCGCCGCGCATATCTTCGGTGCCAAGGACCGGGACCAGGGGACTGCGCGCGCTCCCATTGCTGAGTCCGACCCTTTGGAGACGCCCGTGGAACCCACAACAGACGTGAAGCTGGATGCCCAGCCGGCCAGGCCCGCCGTGGCCGACTCCGGACTCCGCCGGTCCATGGGCCCGCGCCATCTGGTGATGATTGCCATGGGCGGCGTGATCGGCTCCGGACTGTTCCTCAGCTCCGGTTACACCATCTCCCAGGCCGGCCCGCTCGGCGCGGTCATCGCCTACCTCATCGGCGCCTTCGTGGTGTACCTGGTGATGGCCTGCCTGGGCGAACTCGCCATTGCCTACCCGGTGTCCGGTGCCTTCCACATCTACGCCGCCCGCTCCATCGGCCCCGCCACAGGATTCGCCACCGCCTGGCTGTACTGGCTGTGCTGGGCAGTGGCCATCGGCTCCGAGTTCACCGCCTCCGGCCTGCTCATGCAGCGCTGGTTCCCGGACGTGGAGGTCTGGGTATGGTGCCTGGTCTTCGCGGCCGTCCTCTTCGGCTTCAACGCCGTGTCCTCCAAGTTCTTCGGCGAGTCCGAGTTCTGGTTCGCCATCGTGAAGGTCGCTGCGATCATCGGCCTCATTGTTTTGGGTGGTGCGGCCCTGTTCGGTTTCCGGCCCCTCGGCGGCGGGGGCGAGCACCCCTTCCTGTTCGAGAACTTCGCCACCGAGGGCGGGCTGTTCCCCAACGGCTTCACCGGCGTCCTGGTCACCGTGCTCGCGGTTTTCTACGCCTTCTCCGGCTCGGAACTCATTGGGGTAGCTGCCGGCGAAACCAAGGACCCGGCCACCAGCATTCCCAAGGCCCTGCGCACCACCGTGATCCGCCTGCTCATCTTCTTCGTTGGAGCCATCGCCGTCATCGCCGCCACCATTCCGTACAACGAGGTAGGCCTGGACGAGAGCCCGTTCGTCACCGTCTTCTCAGCGATCGGCCTGCCGTTCGCCGCTGACATCATGAACTTCGTCATCATCACCGCGCTGCTCTCCGCCGGCAACAGCGGCCTGTTCTCCTGCGCCCGCATGCTCTACTCCCTCGCCGACGAAGGCCACGCCCCCCGCGCCTTCAAGAGGCTGACGCGCCGCGGCATCCCCCTCATAGCGCTCTCGGTGAGCATGGTGGGCGGCGTCGCATCGCTGATCAGCAGTGTGGTGGCCCCGGAAACGGTCTACCTGGTGCTGGTTTCCGTCGCAGGCTTCGCCGTGGTGGGCGTGTGGATGTCCATCACCGCCTCGCACTTCTTCCACCGCCGCGCGTTCGTCCGCAGCGGCGGTGACATCAGCACCCTCGCCTACAAGGCGCCGCTGTTCCCGCTGGTGCCCATCCTGGCGTTCTCGCTGTGCGTGATCTCCCTGATCGGCATCGCCCTCGATCCCACCCAGGCCGCCGCGCTCTACTTCGGCATCCCCTTTGTGGCCGCCTGCTACGCCTGGTTCCACTTCCGCTACGGCCGCAAGGCCGCTGCGGCGAGGTAGGCGCAGTAAAGGAGCGGACGACGGCGGCTGCCGGAACAGGTGCGTTGCGCACCTTCCCGGACGGGCGCCGTCGTCCTTTCCGCCGCAGGGCCCCACCGCCCCTGAGAGGCGGGGCGTGGAAGAATGGGACGTTGTGACCGGCCGGGAGGGGCAGATAAGCGTGGATTCTTCCGCTGAGGCGTCGTCAATGGCGCAGGGGCTCCGGATTGTCCGGCTGGTAGCTGATCGGGAGAAGCTGGGTCGCCAACTGCTGGGCGTTTCACAGCTGGCTGCCGAACTGGACATGGAGCAGAGCCGCGTCTCCCGCCTGGCGCAGGAACTGTGCGATCTCGGACTGTTGGAGCGCGTGGACCGCGGGCCGTTCCGGACAGGTCCGCGCTTTTTCAGCCTGGCCGCGGCACTGAACACGGGCTGGGTCCGGGAGGCAAAGACCGAACTTGAGGCGCTGGTCGCGGCGCTGGGACTGCGCGCCCGGCTTTCGGTCCGGGACGGCTACCGCGTGATCCTGGTCCGGGCCTCCAGCAACGACGCCATCCCCGGCAGCTTCGTCAAGCCCGGCATGGTGACTCCGGCCTGGTGCACCGGCGCCGGCCGGGCGCTGCTGTGGGACCTTGACCGGCCAGCGCTGGATGCCCTGCTGCAGGATGTGAACTACATCGGCATCGGGGGACCGGGGGCTGCCCACTCCACCGACGGGGTCTGGGACCTCATGGTCCGCGACCGTGGCGCGGGCTTCATCACCGCAGCCGAGGAATTCGAACACGACGTGCTGGAACTCGCAGTTCCTGTCCGCGACGCCGGCGGTGCCATCCTTGCCTCGCTGAGTGTGCTGGGCAGCAGCTCCGGAATCGGTCCGGATGCGGCAGCTGCGGCGGCTGCGCTCACCAGCGCTGCGGAACGGCTCAGATCCCGCGCGGGCGTCCGCTAGGGCTGCCGGTACCCGAGCCTCTGCTCAAGCCACTTTCCCCGGGCCACCAGAGCGTCCGCGCATGCCTCCCGGCGCGGTTCCAGGCGGTCCCTGATGCCAACGATCTGCAGCGCGGCCACCACGTCGCCCTTGAAATCCCGGACGGGGACGGCCAGGGAGTAGAGCCCCGGCTCGGCCTCCTCGTCCACGATCGAGTAGCCCCGCTTCCGGGCAGCTTCGCGCCGCGCCAGGAAATCGTCCACGCTGGTGGGCGTGTTGGGGCCGTGCCGCACAAACGCCACTTCCGCGAAGACGGTCCGGACTTCTGCTTCCGATGCCTCCCACAGCACGGCCTGCCCGGCGTCACTGCAGTACGCGGGGTAGGGCCGGCCCAGCCACGAGCCCACCAGGTTGCTGCTGGCCGGGACGCTTTCGCCGATGGTCACCGTGCTGTCCCCGTGAAGGACCCCCAGGAAACATGCCTCATCCGTTTCTCCCGCCAGCGCGTCCAAGGCGGTGCCGCCGTCGGACGCTAAACGGCGTTCGGTCAGCAGCTGCGCGTCAGTAAGGACGGACCAGTCCAGGCTGTAGGTGCGCTGGCTGGTCTTCCGGAGGAAACCCTCCTGTTCGGCGCTGCGGAGGCTGCGCGAGACCTGGCTGCGGTCCTTGCCAAGATCGGCGGCGATGTCCGCCACGGTTCCTCCGGGATACCCCGCTGCATGGCGTGCACCCAGGGCAAAGAGGGCCATGATTCCGCGGCCCATGCTGGAGGTTTTTGGCATGGAGTCGAGTCTAGTGGAGGTGCTTTCCCTGGCGGGGCTGCCGGGTGCTTCGCCGCTGGAGCGCCGGAATCGCCGGAACAGTGCCGGGACGCCGGAACGCCCCGGCGAGCACGCACACTTCCGGCGACTTCGGTGCAGGCCCGCGACGTCGGCTGAGGGGAGCCGAGGACAAGGCCGGCCCGCCGGGCTCAGCAGATGGCAAACACCCGCGCCGGGAAGCCGCTGCCGCCGAGGGGCTTTGGCCAGGAAGCGACGACGGCGGCGCCGGACTCCGGGAGTCCGTCCAGGTTGGCCATCAGTTCGATCTGCCAGCGGCCCTGGTCCAGGACGTACGTTTCCAGGCTGAAGTCCTGCCGGGACGTGGCCAGGCCGGGGTCGGTGTCCGTCTGCTCGTGGCCGACGGCGGCCACGGCACGCTGCTCAACCAGGAAGGAGAGCACTTCCCGGGACCAGCCGGGCGTGTGGCTCACGCCGTCGCTGTCCCGGTTGGCCATCGCCTCCGGATCGGGCCAGCGGCGGCTCCAGCCCGTACGGAGGGCCACAAAGGAACCCGGTGGGACGGTGCCGTTCCGGATCTCCCAGTCCTGTACGTCCTGCAAGGTGGGGGTGGCGTCCGGGTTGCCGGCCACCCGATCGCTGATGTCCAGGACCACCAGCGGAAGGATCATTTCCTCCACCGGAATCTGGTCCAGCGTCCGGCCGCCGCGGATGAAATGCGAGGGCGGATCCACGTGGGTTCCCCACTGGCCAACGATCGTGTAGCGGTGGGCGGTGAAGCCGTCACCCTTGTCCAGGTCGAAGAGGGCTTCGCGCTGCTCATCCGGAAAAGCGGCGAAGTGGGGCTGGCCCGGGTGGAACGCGTGCGTCAGGTCCACGAACTGCCTGCCGGCGATCACCGCCTGCAGGCCCTCCCAGAGCGAGGTGGTGCTGGTGTCCGTCATGATGCTGCGGCTCCTTCTGCCATGTGCGCTTCAGTCTTTGGTGCTTCTGTCACCGGTGCCAGTGCGGTACTGGAGACGCTGATGGGGCCGGTCACTTCAATGACCGGGACTTCCCAGGGGTGGATGTCCACGAGGTGGCGCATAAAACGTTCGACGGCGGCGTCCTCCAGTGAGGCGTCGAAATAGGTGGTGAAAACGAAGGTTGGCGAGAGGGTCTGCTCGCCCACGCGTCCCAGGGTGGGGTTGGCGCCCTCCGCAGTAGTGAAGCCCTCGAAACCGAGGCTGGACTCAAACACGTGCTTATAGTTGCCGAAGTCGCCGAGTTCCCGGAATTCGGCCAGGGCCTGCAGCAGGAGCGCGATGCCCGGGTCATCCCGGAAGGCGTCCGGCTCGCCCTTGGACAGTTGCCCGAAGGTGGTGCCGCTGATGGGCCAGTGCACGCGCAGCTTGCGTACCGGGTGAAGTTGAACGTCCAAGAACCCTGCCTCTTTCCTCCGCCGGGTGACGGCTGCCAGCCATCGTGACAGAAAGAAATAATCATTACAAGCATAGGCAAATGCGTATTATGACTACTATGCCTTCGACCATGCAGCTCTCGTCCTTGCTGGAATCCGGGGAACACCTCGTGACCGACGGCGCCCTGGCCACGGAACTCGAGGCCCGCGGCTGCAACCTCGACGATCCCCTGTGGTCGGCCAAAGTGCTGCTCGAAGACCCGCTCCTGATCAGGGACGTCCACCGCGACTACTTCTCCGCGGGTGCCAGGATTGCCACCACCGCCAGCTACCAGGCAACGCCGCAGGGATTTGCCCGGCGGGGGATGAGCGGGCAGGATGCCCTGGAGTTGGTGGCGTTGTCGGTCCGGCTGGCGGATGAGGCCCGCCGCGCCCATCTGGCTGCCACCCCGGGCGCAGGCGCGCTGCTCATCGCCGGGTCCGTGGGTCCTTACGGCGCCTACCTGGCAGACGGCTCGGAGTACCGCGGCGACTACATGCTGGGGAAAGAGGAGTTCATGGACTTCCACCGGCCAAGGGTCGCCGCACTCGTCGCTGCCGGTGTGGACTTCCTGGCCTGCGAGACGCTCCCGTCGTTCGCCGAAGCCGAGGCGCTGGCGGCACTCACAGAGGAGTTCGGCGTCGAATCCTGGTTCTCCTTCTCCCTGCGGGACGGCGCCCATGTCAGCGACGGCACCCCGCTCACGGCAGTGGCAGGTCTCCTTGACGCACACCCCCTGGTGGCCGCGATTGGCGTGAACTGCGTGCCGCTTCACCTGGTCACCCCCGCGCTCGCCGCCCTCCACAGCGCGACGGACAAGCCGCTGGTTGCCTACCCCAACTCAGGCGAAACCTATGATCCCGTCACCAAAACCTGGGGCCCAACCACTGCGCCCGGAGGGGGAAACGGGGACGCGCACCCCGTGGACCCCGCCGGCGGGGCCGCCACCTGGCTGAACCATGGCGCCCGCATCATCGGCGGATGCTGCCGCACGACGCCAGCGGACATCGCCGCCGTCGGACAGGCCATTGCCGCGCAGCGCTGAATCTGGGAGGCGCTGGACCTGACGGTCCTTAGCCGCCCTCTTCCTTGGTGTCCTTTTGATTGGTGTCCTTGTCCGGGGTGTCCTGTTCCTCCGCGTGTTCAGCCTTCTCCCGGGCCTCCTGCTGGTGCTGCTCAAGTTTCGCTTCGGCGTCCCTGCGCCGGTACCCGATGGACCGGGCCTGCTCCGGGGTGGGATGCCGGTGTTCCCGCTCCCAGGCATGGTCATTGACGCCAGTGCCGGGCACGGCCTCGTCGTCAGGCCCAATAATGTCTTTACCCATATCCAAACCCTGTCACAGTCGCGGGACGGTGAGTAGGGCCTACGCCCCAAGCCGCCCGTAGGTGCTGATCACGTTGCCCTTGCTGGTCCGGGACTGGTCCAGAAGCACAAGCCTTGTGGTGGGGTCGCCGTCCTGGAAGAGGCGCCGGCCGCTCCCTGCCACCACCGGGTGGGTCATGAGCGTCAAGGAATCCAGCAGGCCGGCGAACAGCAGCTGCCGCGTGATCGAGATGCTGCCGCACACGGCAATTTCCCCGCCGTCGGGCTCCTTGAGCCCCGCGACGAACTCCTCCAGCGGCGCGTCCATCAGCCGCGAGTTCTGCCACTCGAGAGGTTCCGCCAGGGTCCGCGACGCCACGAACTTCTCCACCGGGTTGATGAAGGCGGCAAAGTCCTCGTCCACGGGCGCGGTGGGCCAGTACCCGGCCCACTCCTGGTAGCTGATCCGGCCCAGCACCACCGTGTCCACCGTTTCCATCATGGTGGTCAGGCCGGCTCCCAGCTCGTCGTCAAAGCTGTCGAACTGGAACTTATAGGGATCGGACACCACGCCGTCCACGGAGTGGAACAGGCCGGCAGTGACTTTGCGCATGGGGACCTCCTGCAAGGCTTTGTGAGCGGACACGCCCCACGCTAGTGCGCCCCTTGAACCAGCGGAAGATCCCTGCAACAGCGGACGACGGCGGCCGCGCCAGTAACGTTCATCACTCGCCGAGGCGTCTTGCACGGTTTGGCTGATCCTGAGCCCCATACTTGTGGTGAGCGGCTGTTGCCGTACCCCGGCCAGGCAGGAGGAAAGTGCATGGAAACCCTGAAAAAGATCGTGAGCAACCAGTATTTTCCGGCCGCCGCAGTCCTTACTGCCGTGCTGCTGTTCTGGGCCGTGGGACTCCTGGGCGGGCTGTCCCTCCTGCACAACAACCAGCCTCCGCTGACCACCCTGACCTGGATGCTGTTTGTCTACGCGGCTGCGGTCCTCACCCCGCTGGCGGGCATCCTGGCCGCCGCCGACCTGCTCCGCCGCTGGCGCCGCAACCGCGACGCCGAAACGGCCTACGCCGGGTACCTGGAAGACCAAGATTCAATCGTCCAGCAGGTGGTGCCCGGGCATGCAGGCGAAGAACCGGCAGTCCAGCACGCAGCGCCGCCTGCACCCGCAGCATCCCAGCCGAAGAAAACCGCGAAACAGGCTGGCCGCAAGCAGGCCGCTTAGCCGGCCTCCCGCCGTCGTCCTTCCTACCGTTCCTTCAGTGCGGTGAGGGCTTCCTCCGCCTGCTGCAGCGCCTTCTCCATCCGCCGGCCCGGCTGCGGCAGCGAAAACAGGTATCCCTGCAGCGAATCGCACTCCAGGGCCGCAAGGTAATCCGCCTGCGCCGCCGTTTCCACACCTTCCGCGGTAACGGTCAAACCCAGGCTGTGGGCCATGTTGATCATGGAGCTGAGGATGGGCAGCCGCTCGCTTCCGGTGCGCACCATGGAGATGAAGGTCTTGTCGATCTTCACCGTGTCCACCGGCAGGTCCTGCAGCCTGCCCAGGGAGGAATAGCCGGTGCCAAAGTCGTCCAGGGCAACCCTGGCTCCCTCATCCCGCAGCGTGCTGAGCTGTTTGATGAGGCTGCAGTCGGCGTCGAAAAACACGCTCTCGGTGACCTCAAGGACCAGCTGGTAGGCGGCGACGCCGCTGGCTTCCGCAAGCCGGAGGACCGTCTGGGCAAACAGGGGATCCTGCAGCTGGACCCCCGAAACGTTCACGGCGAGCGACCGGGAAGGGTCCTCGCTCAGCCACGGTGCCAGCTGCACCATGCCCAGCGCCATCACTTCAGCGCCGATTTCGTTGATGAGCCCCGTGCGTTCGGCCAGAGGGATAAAGACCGACGGCGGGACGCGCCCGCCGTCCCTGTCCCACCGGGCCAGTGCCTCGAACGTGACCACCTGGCCCATGCGGTGGGAAACTATCGGCTGGAAATCCACCGTGATTTCGCCCCGGGCCACGGCCAGCTGCAGGCCGGCCTCCATGTGGGTCCGCTGCACCAGGGCCGTCATCATGTCCGGATGGAACCGCAGGAACCGGTTCTTGCCGGCGGCCTTCGCCGCATACATCGAGATGTCCGCCTGCCGGAGCAGCTCTGAGGCGCCCACGCTGTCCCGGCCCAGCGACGCGAGCCCCAGGCTGAGGCTCGGCCGCAGGACCGTGCCCTGGATGGTGACGGGAACGTGCAGGCACCGGACGATGCATTCGGCGATCGCATCCGCATCCGGGCAGGCGGTCAGGAGCACCACAAACTCGTCTCCGCCCAGCCGGGCCACCACATCGGCCGTGGGGGTGCAGCCACGGAGCCTCCGGGCCACTTCAACCAGCATGTCGTCGCCGGCCTGGTGGCCAAGGATGTCATTGACTTCCTTGAAGTCGTCCAAATCCAGGAGCAGGACGTCAACGGCCTTGAGCCGCGGTTCCCGCAGGGCATTAGCCAGGGCGTCGTTGAACACCGCCCTGTTGGCCAGTCCCGTCAGCGGGTCCTGGAACGCCATCGCCCGCAGCTTCTCGGCCTGCGCGGCCAGGTCAATCATGGCCTGGTGGGCTTGTTCCTGGGCCTGGCGCCGTGGCGTGACGTCCCGGAAACTCCACACCCGCCCCACGATTTTGTCGCCCACCCGCTGCGGCCGCGAATACCGTTCAAAGGTTCGCCCGTCCGTGAAGTCCAGGACGTCGTGGCTTTCTGCTGCAGGGTCATCCTCCAGCGCGCTCACCCGCGTGAGGAAGCCGGCGGGATCCGCAACCTGCTCGATGATAAGCCGCATGATGGGCTCTTCAGTGTCACCTTCCATGAGTGCCGGCGGGATGCCCCACATGGTGAGGAACTGGTCATTGAAACCGGCCACCCTGCCCTCAGAGCTCATCACCAGGATGCCGTCCGCGGTGGATTCCAGCGTGGCGGTCAGCAGGGACATCGCTTCCCGCAGGTCGGCGTCCGCGGCCTGGCGGTGGGAAGTGTCCCGGACCGAGAGCAGGAGCAGCGGATGCGCGCGGTCGCCGTCGTCCGGTCCCGGCTTCCCGTCCGGAGCTTGCCAAGCTCCCTCAGCCTGCGGAGGTGCTGGAGGGAAAAGCGGTGCCGCATCCCACAGCAACAATGATCCCGTTGCCTCGGCAGGGAATTCCGTTCCGTTGCTGTGCAGCCCGTAGATTTCCCGCGGCGGCGGATGGTCCCCGGGCAGGGCACGGAGCCGGGCGAAAAGCTGGTCCGCTTCGCTGCGGAAGCCTTCAGCGAGAAGTGTACGGTGGTCCCGCCCGGTTAGGTCGCTGGCCGTATAGCCGAACAGCCTCCCGGCTGCGGCGTTGGCCATCGCGATGCTGCCATCCGCCGCTATGGCCAGCAGCGCGTCCGGGCTCGCATCCAGGACAGTTCCGAAAGTTTCTGCTGCCGCACCCGTGCTGTGGTTCCAAGAATCAGTCAACACACCACCCCCCTCGGACATCATAGAGCGCAGAAGCTGAAATGGGGCCGGCTGCCCGGAACCGGTTCCGGGCGGACTGCTGCGGGCCCATTGGCGGTCCTTGCAGCGCCAACGCAAAAGCGCTGCCCCCGCATGGAGGACAGCGCTTTTTGGTTGTATGAATAAAGGGGCCGCTATGCCCGGCGGGAGCTGCGGTTAGTGACTGCACCATAAACCAGCAGCACGATGATTGAACCAAGAATTGCCAGCAGCCAGGTGCGGATATCGAAGAACTCGGCCAGGCCTCCGCCGAAGATCAGCGAACCGATCCAGCCGCCCAGGATGGCACCGACAACGCCGAGGACCAGGGTGACCACCCAGCCTCCGCCTTGGCGGCCGGGCAGGATGGCCTTTGCAATGGCTCCGGCGATCAGGCCCAAAATGAGAAATCCGAGAATGCCCATGTTGTCACTCCTTGTCAGTAAGTTGTGCCGGGCCCCCATTTCCGGTTCCATAATTCAATCAGCGTGCTTACTGCTCTGCAAGAGTTTGATTATCACGGGATGACTGTCAGTTTTGCCGGCTGGAATGCACCACTTCCGCTTATTGGTTGTGAATTCCCGCCCGGGCAGCAGGGGATCGGCTTCGATAGGATTGACTGTCCCCGCAACAAACCAAGGAGTTCCGGCATGTGCAGCCAGCAGACCACTCGGCCACGTGCCATCTTCCTCGACATCGACGGCACCTACGCGGACCACGGACTGGCGCCTGCCGCGCACGTCGACGCGGTCCGGACAGCACGCCGGCTGGGACACCTGGTTTTCGTCTGCACCGGGCGGCCGCTGTCCATGGTCCCAACCCACATCCTGGAAGCCGGCTTCGACGGCAGCATCACCGGCGCCGGCGCCCGGGTGGAGCTCGGGGGAGAAGTCCTGAAGGACACCCGCTTCGACCCGGACCTGGCAGCCCTCATCGTGGAAACACTGGACGCACATGGTGCCGCCTACATCCTGGAAGCACCCGAGGCGCTGCACGGCCGGACGGGCGTGGACCAGAGGCTGCGGGAGGTGCTCGGCCCTATCTTCGCCGGGCGCCCGCAGCACGACGGGGTCCTCAGCACCGATGTTGATCCCCTGGAGGACATCCTGGGGCCCATGCAGTACAGCGACGACCTCCGCTCCACGTCCTACGCCAAAATATCCTGCTTTGATTCCCCGGTTCCGCTGACGCAGCTGGTGGCGGGGCTCGGGCCGCAGGTGGGCCTGATTCCCAGTTCGTTGTCCGCCCTAGGCGACCGGGCCGGCGAGATCTTCATGGCCGGAACGCACAAGGCCGTGGGCATCCAGGTGGTGGAGGAGCACCTGGGCCTTGACCGCGCGGACATTGTGGCCATTGGGGACAGCGCCAACGACATTGAGATGCTGGAGTACGCAGGTGTGGGCATCGCCGTGGAAGGCGGACACCCTGCGGTGCTGGCCGTCGCGGACCGGACCACCGCCGGGCCGGCAGGCAACGGCGTGGCACTCGCTTTTGAAGAGCTGGGGCTGCTGGGCTGACCGGACTTCCTGGCGCGGGCCGTCAGGAAGTGAGCGGTGCGGGTTCGTGCACGGGCGCGTGTGCCGCAGCGCTGCCCGTGCCC
>NZ_JBJURL010000194.1:0-731 GCF_046097905.1 Pseudarthrobacter sp. NKDBFgelt
CCCGTGCGCGAGGTGCTCGACGCCTACCGCTTCGCGTCCGAAGCTGACATGCGTGCCGAGGTCGCTGAGCTCGCCCTCGCGGAGCGGTACCTGAGTCACCGAGGGACGCCGGGGGCCTTCGGCGAGATCGCGCAGGAAGAGGCGCTCTTCAAGGGTCTGAGGCGACAGCTTGCCGACTTGGATCCGAAGCTCAGATCGACGTGGCAAGTGGCTGTGTTCGCGTTCATGGCTGGGCGCACCGCCATCCAGGCCCCAGTGGACCGCTACTTTCCATTCGCAGAGCCTGTTCCGGAGGGGCTGCCCGAGGAGACGCTTCGGCGTTTCGCTGCGGAGGCCAGGATCGGCGGATTGGCTGCCGAAGGATCATCACTATCGCCCGAAGTCCTCTCGGCTATCGAAGAGTATCTGGTCGATCGCCGCGACGAGCCTGCGACCGTGCCTGCCCATCTCTTTGAGATCATGGACAAGATCAGAACGGAGCACCGAGAGGGCAACGCTCCTCATCGCGCGATAAAGCAATTGGTTAAAGCCAAGAGTGCTCTTGGAGAGATCGAGATTGGCCGGATGTCGCCGAAACAGCTACGCCGTCTTCAGAGCGAGCTTGCAGCCATCCAAGCCCAAGTTGCGGCGCTGCTTGGCGACCATTACTCGCCGGCGAACCGACAGCCCCCAGCTGGAGTGCTCGACCGCCTCCTTGGAAGAAGGTGATGCGGACTACCCGTCCTGCTTCT
>NZ_JBJURL010000023.1:0-50376 GCF_046097905.1 Pseudarthrobacter sp. NKDBFgelt
TGGCCTGGCAGCACGGCGGGACCACCGGGATCAGCAATCTCGGACAGCCCTGCCCGAAGCACCACAAACTCCGGCACTCCACCGGCTGGGAACCAACACCGGCCACCAAGGATGACCCACCCGGCTGGACCTCACCGTCCGGGCGGCACTACAAAAGCGAACACCAGGACTGGGAACCACCCCACTGGCCGGAGTCTGCCCTGTCCGCCATGCCCGCGGGACTAAAACCGGAGGAGCAGCCCCGGGAACGTCATAAGGGACAAGCGCACCGCCCGCCGCACTGCACGTCCACGCCCACTGAGCCCGGCGGCCACGTGGACTATCTGTACATTCCACGATCCCCGGCGGAAGACAGCCTGCGCCGATTCCTCTACGGCGGCTCCTGATCGTTGTGCAGCTCTCCCCGTCGAGCCCGACTTCAGCGTGACGCCGATTCAGCCCGGCTGCGCACGTTCAGCAGCATTTTGCGCATCATCCAGAAGTCGCCGAACTCAAGCAAGAGGGAGAAAGCTATGGTGGGTGAAAGCCACCGGTACCGCGAGCGCACACGGCTGATCAACCGCGTTGAGCCGTCCGGCATGGGATCGAGCTGCCACGTCCAGGTGGTGTCACCGGGCGTACCCCAGATCATGGACTTCGGTGCGTCCATCGCCTGGACTGGCATGCCGTGCTTGCCGTCGGGGCTCATCGGCACAATGTCGCCGACGGCGAGGTGTTGAAATTCGGGGATGATGCGCCGGGCGCTTGGACGGCCCAGGTTGTCGAGGATGTCGTAGCTGTACCAGCCGGCACGGGTCAGGCCGGCCTGGACCAGCCACGGCCAGATCCGCTCCGGTGGCGCGCCAACCGTGACCGCTCGCGTGGCGTTGAAGGTTGGTCTCGGCACGAGCTCATCTCCGGGCAAAGCACGTGAGATCTCTGCAGGCGTCGCGCCCCAATGGAGCTGCCACGCACGCACGTACCGGGCATAGGTTGCGACCGCAGCGCCAGCTGCGAACACGATGACCAAACGCCTGTGGAACCGCATTACCCCAGTCTGCGCGTCACCCCCGTGCCGGATCCAGAGGCCAAACGTCCCGGGCGGTTCAGCGACCGCCGAGGCCTTGGAGGATTGCTGCGCCCCACTGCACGCTGTTAGCCAGGACCACGAAACCGACTGCCGGAACGCTCAACGCCCAGGCTGCCTGCCGCCGTCGTGCTTGTTCAACCATCTTCCGGAGGGCAGTGAAGCTGTCCTGAAGGGCCGGCAGATCGCTCGCGGCAGGTGGATTCCGGCACCAGGTCCCCGGCCGGACGGCCGCCGACGCGATCTGGGTTACCTGCTCCGGGCCCAGGGCGGGCTGGCTCCGGCGCAGCCAGGCAAGGAGCCGTGCGTCCCTCACCACGGCCACGCGCTCGGGCCGCGCTTTGATGGTCAGGCTCTTCGGCTGGACGATGACCACGACGCCAGTCACCTCGACGGGGAAGCCAGCAGCGGAGCCCAGAAGTTTTGCCGCCCGGGCAGCTTCGTACGCAGCGCTCCGAATGTGGTGTGTCCTCTTTCCCGCAACCAGGAGTGCCCGCCCGGCCACCCACACGGGCTGGCCGGAGTGGTTCTTGGTGTTCAAGGTGAACACTCCCGCTGGCCCTACCAGCACGTGGTCTATATCCGCGGAGCCTGCGCCCACCGGCACTGCATGCAGGACCAGCCACTCGGGGCCGAGCCCCTCAAGGATCCGCCCAACGGCGATCTCGCCGAGCACCCCCTTGTACCCCATGATGGTTTCCGGTCTGAGCGGGCTGGCACCAAACACCCGCTGCAGCCAGTTGCGGGGCGGAACGCGGCTTTGGAGCGCCATCAACTCTTCGAGCACTGCCTGCCCGGGAACCCGCTCGCCCAACAGCAGTGGTGTGGCATCAGCGCTCATGGCCGTCTCCCAAACTTTCGGATGCTGGACAGCGTAGATCCGGAAGGGTTCGAAAAACAGCGGCTGACGGCCCGGTTCCTGAATGCTTCCGGAATATTGACAGGACGTTGAGCACTTCTTGCGGAAGAGTGAATGTGGTGCCCTATCCAACGCTTCGCAGCGTCCCGCCACGTACCTTCTACGGCAGCCCGTCCGCCGCGCCGAGCCCACGCCGGGCCACAACGTACCCCCACAGCAACAGCGCGTGTGGACGCGTTCCCCGCCAGCTGAAGGGGACAGAAAAGCCGTCCCGCTCCACAACAGTGGCCGACCACCGGCGGCGTACCAGCCTGGGCCGGCGGAGCCGGAGGTTGGTGAGGGAGGCATACGGGATCCAACGTCCTTCGTGCTGCTTCGCGAGCCTGACGGCACGCGCCGGTGTAACGGTGGCGCGCTGAAAACGGGGGTTCTCGCCCTGGTCCAACGGACCGTGCGGGATGGTTCCAGCGGGCAGGATAAGGATGCCGTTCATGTTGACCCACACTTGAACCCGCCGGCCATCGCTGGCGGCGTCCCCGCAAACCAGCCGGCACAGGTCATCGTCCTCTTCAGGTTCCACCGGCTGCTCCGGATGGGACACAGTTGCTGAAACGTCCAAAGTGACGGCGCCACCGGCCGGGACTTCCGGCCGCTCCGCGACAGAGGGGTCATGCGCCCTCACGTTGGCAGCTGCGACAGCCTGCATCACGGCTGCGCGCAGTCCATCGGCACACAACCGGGGCGCGTCAACGGCAAACACCTCCCGATCGAGCTGGACAACCGAGCGGACGCCGGCCTGCCCGCCCAAGAATTCGGCCAGATCGTCATGGTCGGGGCGAACAAACAGACCTACTTCATCACCCAGTCCCACCTGCCAGCCGTGACCGGGAATCTCGGGTTCGGCCTCGAGCTCCACATCGATCCAGCCCGCCAACTCCGCCGCACCAACGGGTCTGAGATCCTCCCCCGCAATGCAGGGCACGAGGAGTCCCAAACGCCGGACAACATCAGCGGTGTGAACAGTACAGTCATATTTGTTCACTCGGTGCTGCACCAGCAAGCTCCCCCAGAATTAGTGCGGACCAGGACCGGGACCGCCCTAAGGGCGGGCATCGGTACCCGTCCTGGGTCCGCAGCGACATGTCATCGAATCAGCCTGTCTCGAAGTGAGTTCGATCGTAAGTCATTTCGCCTGGGATGAAGCAGACCCCGGACCAATAGTTTTGATCCTGTACCTGGGTATGGGCTCTATTTCCGCGCCGCCTGCCCAGGTGTGGCCCTGGCTGGTGCAGATGAGGGTTCACGGGGCTGGACTGCAGTTCATCCTCCACGAAGCGGACGACGGCGGGACGCAGCTGCTGCTGCGGACACGCACCGGTCCGGGGCGGCCGGCAGGACTGCGCTTCATGGACTTCCTGCTTCAGCCGGGTTATTTGGTCATGGATCGCGCGATGCTGTTGGGCATCAAGCAGCGCGCTGAGCTGGCGAAGAAGGATCAAACCTTTGCGGGAAGCCCGCTCAGCTGATTCCGGCCTGTGCTCCGGGCGATCGGGACAGAGCGAGTGCCCATCCACCGGCGGTTCCAATGGCCAGCAGCACGGTGACGAAGCCGATGGCCGGTGCGCTCGGCCATGTCAGGGCGCCGCCATACCGCAGCAGGGCAAGCGCCTGCAGAATGACGAAGGCAACCGAGGTCAGGGCCACGGGGCGTACGGTGCGGAGGTCGGCGCTGGACTGGCCCTGCGCAGCCGACCATCCCAGGCCGACCAGCCACGCTCCGACCGCCCTCGCCGTGAGCTCGGACAGTGTCCAGGGCCACCACGTGGCGGCATAAGCCGGTACTGCCAGAAGCGCCATACCATAGCACAGCAGTACTCCGGCGATCCCCGCCATGAGCAGCCGTAGCGCAGGGGGCAGCACCGGCCGACCCGCCGTCACGGACGTTGGGGCAGGACGCCGGGAGCGGATCTGCATCCAGCTGATCACGAGCATCGCCACGGGCACCATGGCATAGATCGCCAGCCACGCCCAAGTGGCTATCTGGGCCAGTGCGCCATTTTCTGGCGAGAGGTGGAAGCGATCCAGATGAAGCAGGGTGACCCCAAGAGTCAGCGTGGTGAAGACGAACACGGGCCAGACTGCCAGCCTCGCTGACTCCCAACTCGCTGAGCGGGCGCCCGTCACCTCCAGGCCGGCGGCCGACCAGTATGCCGCCCCGAGGAAGACGGCGGTCATGGGCGGATTGACTGTCCATGCGAACCATTCCGCTGTCCGCAGCGGAAACACGAACAGCACGAGCCCGGCAAGAAATACCAGGAATGCAGCAACGTAGAGCAACAGCCTCATCGCCGGGATCAACGGTGTGGCCTCAGTTGAAGCGGACATCTCCGGGCAGCTCCTCGGGTACGGCAGCATCACCTGGGGCAGGGGGCGAAGCAGGCAGGGGGTGCTCGGCCAGGTACGTGTGGAGCATAGAAACCACGGTGGCGCCGTCCCCCACGGCGGTAGCCACCCTTTTGATGGAACCGGCCCGCACGTCGCCGATCGCGAAGATGCCGGGCATGCTGGTTTCCAGGGCCAGCGGATTCCTGCCGGGCCTGAAGGACCCGGCGTCATTCACATCCCGGTTGGCGCCAGTGCGGAGGAAGCCGGCCTGGTCACGCTCTACGGTGTCGGGCAGCCAGGAGGTCCGCGGCACCGAACCGATGAGCACAAATAAACCGCCGGCTTCGATCTCCTCACCCGGCGCTGCGTCGGGGGCGCCGGGTGCGGCGACCTTAACCGAGGCAAGGAATCCGTCCCGGTCGCGTGCGCCCACGATCACGGTGCCATAGCGGATCGCAACGTTCCTGGTGGCCTCCAGCTGGGAGATGAGGTATTCCGACATGCTCACCGACAGAGTGGGTCCACGCACCAGCAGCGTCACCTTCTTCGCGAACTTCGCAAGGTGCAGGACCGCCTGTCCGGCCGAGTTGCCGCCCCCCACAACGCAGACGTTCTTTCCGGCCATCGACGGCGCCTCGGAGACTGTGGCCCCGTAGAAGACGCCCCTGCCCACCAGATCCTCTATCTGGGGTATCCCAAGGCGGCGGTAGTCCACTCCGGTGGCCACCACCACTGTTCGGCACCGCACCACGCTGCCATCGGAAATCGACACAGAGTACAGTGCTCCGTCCGCGCCGAGGCCCTCCACCTTCCGTAAGAACAGGAAGTCCGTGCCCAAAGTCCAGGCCTGGTGGAACGAGCGGTAGGCCAGATGGGCGCCACTTACACCGCGGGAGAAGCCAGGGTAGTTGCGGATCAAGGAGCTGGTGCCGGCTTGGCCCCCCACAGCCTCTCCCTCAACCACCATGGTGGCGAGGCCCTCCGAGGAGGCATAGACGGCGGTCGCAAGACCGGAGGGGCCGGCCCCAACCACCACTACATCGAAAATCTTGTCCGGTGGTGGCGGTCGCGTCACCCCCATCGCTTCGGCAATCTCCAGGTCAGTTGGGTTCTGGAGGACAATGGGTGAAGCAGTGAACTCCAGCACCAGGACCGGCAGCATGGGGTCGCGCAGGCCAAGGCTCTCCAGCGTCCGTTCCGCCGTCTCGGACCCCACAGGATGGAAGCCCACCGGGATGTGGTTTCGGCTCAGGGAGTCGCGCAGCGAATGGGTCCTCCCGTCGCCGACCTCCCCGATCAGCCGGACCGCCTCGAACCCGACCCCCTGGGCCAGGTGCCAGTCGTCGAGGGCGTCAGTGATCGCCCCGTGGAATTCTTCGTCGCGCGGGCGTTCGGGGCGGATGATCAGCAGTTCGGCATAACCCTGCCCGATCGCACGGAATACGGTGGGGGCGCTGGCGAAGTCACCCCAGGTCACCACAACTGCACGCTTTGCAGCCGGGTGGAAGCCATAGGCACGACGCAGGAAATCGAGCCCACCGCGGTCAGCCGGTCCGTAACACCCGAGTATGAGCGCGACCGGGCGGTTCCAGCGCCTTAGCCCCTCAAGCACCGCCCGCCCGTGGGCGTGCCCCTCGCAGGCCACCACCTCATAGTCGGCGCCGTAGCGTCGGCGTAACTCATCTCCCAGAATGCGCCGGGAGTCCGAGTCTGAGGTGGCAATCAGCATGATCGGAACCGAGTGATCCATGGCCGCCGTCTTTCCGGTTCAATGGTTCGGTGGCGCTCACGATACTCGCGCTGGGACAGTGCAGACAAGGGCGCGGAGATTCTGCCAGAATTGCTCCCGACAGGGGCAGCCGGGATGACCTGAGCAGGACCGGAGTGATGGACATGGAGTACCCCTTGGAGGACCGCCCTATCGCGGGAATCAACCTTGCTGCCACACCCAGTGGAACAGGGTGCCTGGAGTGCCTTGGCGGTGACGGCCCGGGTTGGTGGCTGCATCTTCGCCGCTGCGCACAGTGCGGCCACATCGGATGCTGCGATTCATCTCCCTCCCAGCATGCCAGTGCCCACGTGCGAAAAGCTGGTCACCCCGTGATGCGGTCCTTTGAACCTGGGGAGGCCTGGTTCTACGAACACACCACAAAGAAGTTCTTCCGCGGACCAAGGCTTCCGGATCCCCAATCCAGGCCACCGGAACAGCCGGCACCTGCACCGGCGGACAAGGTACCGGCAGACTGGCGGGAGCGCCTGCACCCAGTAGGTAGCGATCCGGAGTAAACCGGGCCAACTCCTGCTAATGACCCGGAAGCTGGGAGTGGCTAAAATCAGGGTTCAACGCTCCAACCGGCTGAGGGCACGGCGTCCGTGGAGCCGAAGAGTCCCCGGCGAGCAGAGAGGCCAGCCATGGATTTCAGTGCGTCCCCTGAATATCAGCTCAACCCTTTCCCCTACTACGAACGCATGCGGGAAACTGCCCCCGTCTATTACGACGAACAATCTGGCAGTTGGCACGTCTTCCGGTACGACGACGTTCAGCGGGCTTTGTCCGAATATGCCACCTTCTCGTCGCACATGGGAGGTGATGATGCATCGGGGACCGGCCAACTGTTTTCCTCGAGCCTGATCGCCACCGATCCTCCAAGGCACCGGCAGCTGCGCTCCCTTGTTACCCAGGCGTTCACTCCCAAGGCCGTGGATGCGCTGGCTCCCCGCATCGCCGGGCTCACGGACGAGCTGCTGGAGGGGATCGCGGACCGCGGCAGCGCGGACCTGATCAAGGAGTTGGCCTACCCGTTGCCTGTCATAGTGATCTCTGAACTCATGGGAATCCCCCCGCAGGACCGTGAGCGCTTCAAACGGTGGTCGGATGTGATTGTCAGCCAAACGCGGACCGGTTCGGCCGGTGAGAATCACACCGCAGCGCACATGGAGATGACGGAGTACTTCCTGGCCTTGATCGACGAACGCAGGAGCCGCCCGGGCCAGGACCTGATCAGCACCCTGCTGGCAGCGGAGATTGACGGCCAAAAACTGACGGTGCCCGAACTGCTCGGTTTTTGCGCTTTGCTGCTTGTCGCAGGCAATGAAACCACCACCAATCTGATCGGCAACGCAGTTCTGTGCCTGTCCGAGAACCCCGGCACCATGGACCGTCTGATAAGGGAACCCGCTCTGCTGCCCCAGACCATCGAAGAGGTGCTGCGTTTTCGATCGCCGGTCCAGTCCATGTATCGAATGACTGTCGCGGAGGCAGCCTTGGGAGACGAAGTTATTCCTGTCGGCGCACCGGTCGTGGCCTGGATAGGCTCCGCCAACCGCGACGAGAGGCAGTTCCAGCGGCCTGCCGAGTTCGATGTTGATCGCGGCCACAACCGGCACCTGGCATTCGGCCACGGCATACACTTCTGCCTCGGCGCGCCGCTGGCCCGGCTAGAGGCCAGGATCGTCCTGGAGGCACTGCTGGCCCGTTTGCCCGGGCTTTCCCTGGAACAGGGCGTTCACCTGGAACGAATGGACAGCACCATTGTCTATGGGGTGAAGGCACTCCCGGTGAGTTGGCAGCCGGCCTGACCGGTAAGACTTGGTGCGACTATGGCGGCGAGGGACAGGCGGCAGGTGGTTGCGCTTGCCGCGTGCTCGTTAATGACCCTGATGGGGTGCTCTTATGACTACCCTGAGCCGGAGTATCCGCCAGCAAGTGGCACTGATCCATTGAACAAGCCAACCTCTGCCCCGGATGCGCCGGCCGTGTCCCCGCCGGTGTACGTTGACCCGCTGGTCCTGGAGCGGGAGGTCAAGAACTATGGTGAGCTGGACCGGCTCCTCAAGGCAGTGCCGGGACCCGCCATTCTTTTTGAGGAGGGGCCATTGGATGGCCCGGTCAGGGGCTTTGGAGCAATGGAGAAGGTGCCGGCGGCCGGACAGTACACCGTCACCGCAGCCTGTGTTGGTGCATCAGGCGCCAAGGTTTCCGTTGGCCAGGAGCATCCGGGCGCGCCCTTTCAGCCTCTGGAGCTGGCGCTAGATTGTGCCGGGTCCACTTCGGAAGTCATTGAACTCGAACAGGGCTACATTTTCGCGCACCTGGTCCTTCCCGGGCGCGGTGATACGCCGTGGACGGGCGAAGTTGGCGGGGTCCGCGTGACAGGCCCCCTTCCCGCAGCAGAAGGCGGACGATAACGTCCCACTGCTCACCCCGGCTGGTCCTCAAGGGACGAGATGATACTGCCGCAGCCCTGGAAGAACATCCGGCGGCCAAGACCGCCGTCGGCCCAGATCCAGACAATGGAGTGGTCGCCCGTCATGGCATCCACGACGCCCGTGCCGGACAGGCCGGCGTCCAGGAAGCTCACCCTCTCCCCTACAGTGAACCGCGGATGCCGGGTCCTCTTCCGGCGCAGCCTCGAGTGGGAGGTTCCGGCTACCACTGGAGGACGCCTGTTGGCTGGGAGGTGAACACGTTCATGAAATTCCTTGGGTCGCGGGCGGTTCTGCCAGCTCATTACAACCCTGCCCGCTGCTCCCAGGTCACGCATACACGTGGTGAAGCCACAGTATCCGTATTGGTGGGACGCTGCACCGGGAACGCTTGTTTTTCGAATGTGACCGGACAACACCTTCCAGCCATAGACTGCATCCATGAAAACGGGTTGGGGGATCCTGGGCGTCGCCGCGCTGATCGCGGTCACGCTGCCGGCTGCGGGCTGCAGTACGGCGTGTCCCGCCATTGGCTACGTCAGCACCCTCGAAGTGACCGTTCAAGGCGGTGCGGAAGCTGTCGACGACGTCCAGCTATGCACGGACGAGGGGTGCTCGGCGCCGGAACCCACTGCAGCCCCAGCCGCTTCCCTCGCAGTCACCGACCACTGGATACAGCTTCCCGGTGGAGGATTCTCCCCCGCACCCGGCCCAAGTGTCCCGCCGCCCGCCTACCCCGACACCCGCTACATCGGCAGCAGGCAGGGCGAGGACACCTGGCGGTTCACCTTCATCCCTGGCCCGGTACCCAGTTACATCACCCTGCGCGCCCTCGCTACGGACGGCTCGGTGCTTGCCGAGCAGGTGAACGATCTGGAGTGGACCAGGGAAGACCCCTTCAATCCTTGCCCCGGCCCGGTCACTACTCCCCCGGTGGTCTTCTTGGTGGGTGAACGATCACCGTGAGTGGCCTGTGACCTGTGGCCGGCCGGTTTCCATGGGCCCGGGTGCACACTGCCATCGTGAGGGTGGATAGGCTGGGTGGATGGCGACAGTTATCCTCGTGCGGCACGGACGCACCACAGCCAATGCCACTGGACTGCTGGCCGGGCGGGCCGCCGGTGTCAGCCTGGACCAGACCGGGCGCGAGCAGGCGGCTTTGACCGGAGAACGGCTCGCGGCGGTGCCGGTCGTCGGGGTGGTATCGAGCCCGCTCGAGCGTTGTCAGCAAACCGCCCAGCTCATCCTCGACCGCCAGGCCGGCACTCCGTACGCGCCGGTGGAACCCGACCTTACCGAGTGCGACTACGGCCAGTGGCAGGGCCGCATGCTCAGTGACCTCGCAACCGAAGATCTGTGGTCGGCTGTGCAATCGCAGCCGTCCGCCGTCGTCTTTCCCGGCGGCGAATCCATGGCCGGAATGCAGGCCCGGGCGGTGGCAGCCATTCGACGCCACGATGCAGCCTTCGAAACCGGGTACGGGCCAGGAGCCGTATGGGTGGCGGTGAGTCACGGTGACGTCATCAAAGCAATCCTTGCCGACGCGCTGGGCATGCACCTGGACCTGTTCCAGCGAATTAATATTGGCCCGGCATCCGTATCGATCGTGCGCTACAGCGCCACAAGGCCAAGCGTTTACGCGACCAACACCGATGCCGGGGACCTGTCGTGGCTGTCGAACAGCATCCTTTCTGCCGACGCGCCGGTGGGCGGCGGTGCAGGGCAACAGGCGCCATGAAGCGCCTGTGCCTAAAATGCTCTTATGCCTACACGTGTTCATGAGTTCGACTGGCCCGATCGGGTCGTCGTCGGCACCATTGGCCTTCCGGGGGCACGGACGTTCTACCTGCAGGTGCGGGCTGGGAACCAGATCGTCAGTATCGCCATGGAGAAGCAGCAGTCAGCCCTGCTCGCGGAGAAGATCGACGAAATCCTCGACCAGCTTCTCACCGTCGAGGGAAACCCCCACAGCGTTCCCACCAGCACTCCCATTGAGCTGGTTGACAATGACGGGCTTGAGGCCGTTGAGGAGCAGTTTCGGACCGGCGCCATGGGCTTAGGGTGGGACCCGACGACGGCGCAGGTGGTGATCGAGGCCTACCCGATCACCGATGTCGACGCTGATAGTGATGACGAATCGCCAGATGCGGATGACGCCGAGGTGCCCGAAATGCTGCTGGTGCGGATTCCCGTTGGCACCGCCCGCGCATTTGCTAAGCGCACGCGGGAGGTTGTGGGCGCAGGGCGTCCCGCGTGCCCGCTCTGCGGTTACCCCTTAGACGCCGACGGGCACGTCTGCACTTTGCCCGAGGCCTGATGCCGGCGCCGGACCTGGTGGCGGCCGAGCTGACGCTCACCGGACGCATTACGACGGCGTCCAACGCCACTTTCGTAGGCAGCATCGGCGACACCACGGTTGTCTATAAGCCGATAGCCGGGGAGAAGCCGCTGTGGGATTTTCCTGACGGCGTCCTTGCCCACAGAGAAGTTGCCGCCTACCTGGTCTCGGAGGTCCTCGGCTGGAATGTGGTGCCCCGCACCTGGTTGCGCGATGGTCCGTTAGGCGAAGGGATGGTGCAACTGTGGCAGGAGACAGACCCCGACCAGAACGCGGTGGACCTCGTTGCGTCGGACGACGTACCTGAGATCGGCTGGAAACACGTCCTCGAGGGTCAGGATGAGACCGGTCGGATGGTCGCCCTCATCCACGAGGACTCCCCGGCGCTCAGGCGCATGGCGGTGTTCGACGTCGTCGTAAACAATGCCGACCGCAAAGGCGATCACATCCTTGCCATGACGGACGGACACCGGCACGGCGTGGACCACGGGCTTACCTTCCACTGTGACCACAAGCTGCGCACGGTGCTGTGGGGGTGGCTGGGGGACGCCCTGACCGCCGAGGAACTTGAGGGCATCGACCGCGTCAGCGCAGGACTGGACGGTGAGCTGGGCCGAAACCTGGCGGACCTGCTCAGCGCTGGGGAAATTGCTTCACTCGCCGCACGCTGCGCCCGGTTGCGCTCGGCGGGCCGGTTCCCCGCTCCACGCGGTCAGATGTCGGCGGTGCCCTGGCCGCTGTTCTAAGCAGGAACCGCAGCTTCTGCAAAACAAGGCACAAAAGAGGCCCGAACCCGCGAATCACGCGGGTCCGGGCCATGACCAGCCCTTTGGGCGGGCCTCAGACGGAAACTCTTAGAAGTCCCAGTCCTCATCTTCGGTGTTGACAGCCTTGCCGATCACGTAGGAAGAACCTGACCCGCTAAAGAAGTCGTGGTTCTCGTCCGCGTTCGGCGACAGGGCGGAGAGGATGGCCGGGTTCACGTCGGTAACGGAAGCCGGGAACATCGCCTCGTAGCCCAGGTTCATCAGGGCCTTGTTGGCGTTGTAGTGCAGGAACTTCTTGACGTCCTCGGCCAGTCCCACGCCGTCGTAAAGATCGTGCGTGTACTGGACTTCGTTCTCGTACAGCTCGAACAGCAGCTCGAAAGTGTAGTCCTTGATTTCCTGGCGGCGCTCCGGGGAAACAGCCTCCAGGCCACGCTGGAACTTGTAACCGATGTAGTAGCCGTGCACTGCCTCATCGCGGATGATCAGGCGGATCAGGTCAGCCGTGTTCGTCAGCTTGGCGCGCGAGGACCAGTACATGGGCAGGTAGAAGCCCGAGTAGAACAGGAAGCTCTCCAGCAGCGTGGAGGCCACCTTGCGCTTCAGGGGGTCGTCACCCTGGTAGTAGTCCATCACGATCTGGGCCTTCTTCTGAAGGTTCTCGTTCTCGGTGGACCAGCGGAATGCCTCGTCGATCTCCTTGGTGGAGGCCAGCGTGGAGAAGATCGAGGAGTAGCTCTTGGCGTGCACGGACTCCATGAACGCGATGTTCGTGTAGACGGCTTCCTCGTGCGGGGTCAGCGCATCCGGAATCAGGGAGACCGCACCTACCGTGCCCTGGATGGTGTCCAGCAGGGTCAGGCCCGTGAACACGCGCATGGTGAGCTGCTGCTCCGCCGGGGTCAGCGTGTTCCACGACTGGACGTCGTTGGACAGCGGCACCTTCTCGGGCAGCCAGAAGTTGTTGACCAGTCGGTTCCAGACGTCCACGTCCTTGTCGTCCTGGATGCGGTTCCAGTTGATGGCCTCGACGTGGCTAAGCAGCTTGACCTTCTCGGTCATGTCATCCCCTAAACGTTGGGTGGTTTTCTCTAAGTTAAAGCGTACGACGGCGGGCGGGCACCCGCCGTCGTACTTGGCTAGTTAGTTGAAGCTAAAACTAAAGCATGCATGAAACACAGCCCTCCACCTCAGTCCCTTCCAGCGCGAGCTGGCGGAGACGGATGTAGTAGATGGTCTTGATGCCCTTCTTCCAGGCGTAGATCTGGGCCTTGTTGATGTCGCGCGTGGTGGCGGTGTCCTTGAAGAACAGCGTCAGGGACAGGCCCTGGTCCACGTGCTGGGTGGCTGCGGCGTAGGTGTCGATGACCTTCTCGTAACCGATCTCGTACGCGTCCTGGTAGTACTCCAGGTTGTCGTTGGTGAGGTACGGCGCCGGGTAGTACACGCGGCCCAGCTTGCCTTCCTTGCGGATCTCGATCTTGGACGCCACCGGGTGGATCGAGGAGGTGGAGTTGTTGATGTAGGAGATCGAGCCGGTGGGCGGAACAGCCTGCAGGTTCTGGTTGTAGATGCCGTGCTCCATGACCGAAGCCTTCAGCGCCAGCCAGTCAGCCTGCGTGGGGATGTGCACGTTCTTGAACAGCTCCGCAACCTTCTCGGTCTGCGGAACCCATTCCTGCTCCGTGTACTTGTCGAAGAACTCGCCGGAGGCGTACTTGGACTTCTCGAACCCGCCGAAGGTCTGGCCGGTTTCGATGGCCAGCAGGTTGGACGCGCGGACTGCGTGGTACACCACCGAGTAGAAGTAGATGTTGGTGAAATCCAGGCCCTCTTCGGAACCGTAGTGCACCCGCTCACGCGCCAGGTAGCCGTGCAGGTTCATCTGGCCCAGGCCGATGGCGTGGCTCTGGTCGTTGCCCTTGGCGATGGACGGGACCGAGGTGATGTTGGACATGTCCGACACTGCCGAGAGGGAGCGGATGGCCGTCTCGATGGTCAGGCCGAAGTCCGGGCTGTCCATGGTCTTCGCGATGTTCAGCGAGCCCAGGTTGCAGGAGATGTCCTTGCCGGTGTCGTCGTAGGACAGGTCATCGTTGTACGTGGTGGGCTGGGAAACCTGGAGGATCTCCGAGCACAGGTTGGACATGATGATCTTGCCGTCGATCGGGTTGGCCCGGTTCACGGTGTCCTCGAACATGATGTACGGGTAGCCGGATTCGAACTGGATCTCGGCGAGGGTCTGGAAGAACTCGCGCGCCTTGATCTTGGTCTTCTTGATCCGGGAATCGTCCACCATCTCGTAGTACTTCTCGGTGACGGAGACGTCGGAGAACGGCATACCGTAGACGCGTTCAACGTCGTACGGGGAGAACAGGTACATGTCCTCATCCCGCTTGGCCAGCTCGAACGTGATGTCCGGGATGACAACGCCGAGCGAGAGGGTCTTGATGCGGATCTTCTCATCCGCGTTCTCGCGCTTGGTGTCCAGGAACCGGTAGATGTCCGGGTGGTGTGCGTGCAGGTAAACGGCGCCGGCACCCTGGCGGGCACCAAGCTGGTTGGCGTAGGAGAAGCTGTCTTCGAGGAGCTTCATCACGGGGATGACGCCGGAGGACTGGTTCTCGATCTGCTTGATGGGTGCGCCCACCTCGCGGATGTTGGTCAGCGCGAAGGCCACGCCGCCACCGCGCTTGGACAGCTGCAGGGCGGAATTGATGGAGCGGCCGATCGACTCCATGTTGTCTTCGATGCGGAGCAGGAAGCAGGAGACCAGCTCGCCGCGCTGCTTCTTGCCGGCGTTCAAGAAGGTGGGCGTGGCCGGCTGGAAGCGGCCCTCGATGATCTCATCCACCATCTGCAGGGCGAGCTGCTCGTTGCCGCGGGCCAGGTGCAGGGCGACCATGCACACGCGGTCCTCGTAGCGCTCCAGGAAACGCTTGCCGTCGAACGTCTTCAGTGTGTAGGACGTGTAGAACTTGAACGCGCCCAGGAAGGTCTCGAAGCGGAACTTCTTCTTGTAGGCGCGGTTGAACAGCTCACGGATGAAGTTCATCGTGTACTGGTCCAGCGTTTCACGCTCGTAGTAGTCGTTCTTGACCAGGTACTCGAGCTTCTCTTCCAGGTCATGGAAGAACACGGTGTTGTTGTTGACGTGCTGCAGGAAGTACTGGTGCGCAGCCTCACGGTCGGCCTCGAACTGGATCTCGCCGTTGGGGCCGTACAGGTTCAGCATCGCGTTGAGCTCGTGGTAGCCCAGGCCCTTGTACGCTGCGGGCATCTCGGGCTTCTGGGCCCTGGTTACTTCTGTGTCTGCGACAGTCGTGTCCAAAACGTGTCCAATCCATTGTTTACGCGGGCCACGTCTTCTGGCGTGCCCATTAATTCGAAGCGGTAGAGGTGCGGCACTCCGCACTTGGCGGCGATGATGTCCCCCGCCATGCAGTAGTTGTCCCCAAAGTTCGTGTTGCCGGCCCCAATAACACCGCGCAGAAGCTCCCTGTTCTGCGGGGTGTTCAGGAACCGGATGACCTGCTTGGGCACGGAACCTTCTCCCCCGGTGCCGCCATAGGTGGGCACCACCAGCACGAACGGCCGGGTGGCGAGGAGGGGGGCATCCTTGGCCAGCAGCGGGATCCGCGCCGCGTCACGGCCAAGCTTCGAGACAAAGCGGCTGGTGTTCTCGGATGCCGAGGAAAAGTAGATGAGCCGGCTGCCGGTGACCACCGGCGGGACCGGCACTGAAGGGTCCACACGCTGAGCCGTGTGGATGTCCTGGACTGCTGGTGCTGCCGTTGAAGTCACCTCGGCTGGTTGCTGGCTGCCGGAAGCCGGCAGGGAAAGGGTCCTTATGCCACAGAGGAAACGGCGGAGAGGGCCAGTTCCTCGATCTTGTCCGGGCGGAAACCTGACCAGTGGTCCTGGTCCGTGACCACAACGGGAGCCTGCATGTAGCCCAGTGACTTCAGGCGCTCGAGGGCCTCGGCGTCCTGGGAGATGTCAACGCTCTGGTAGGTGATGCCCTTTTTGTCGAGCGCCCGGTAGGTGGCGTTGCACTGAACACAAGCAGGCTTTGTGTAAACCGTTACGGTCATGGTTCCTGTCCCCTTTTCTGGAAAACTTGCTGGTCCGGTGTCCCCGCCCAAGCTGTACCTAGATACTACATCTAGTGCAGACGCCTCTTTGGAACCCCAAGATGATGTATTACAAGTATGTCATTTAATGCACTTTTAATCCACAGGCAGGTGCCCCCAAAATGTCCGGAATCCCGCTGTTTTTGGGGACGGCGTCCACACCCTGTGGAGTACTTAGCCACAATTTTCGCCCAGCGTGTCGGGGAAAAGACGGCGTGTCGCGCGCCCCCGGCCAGCTGCACGGGGCACCAAAAAGGGGCCCCGACGTGAGCTTCGGAACCCCTTATGGTGATGAAACACACGGCGGCTGCAGCCGCCCGGGTGCAGCCGCTACAGCTGCGCCTCCCGGCGGTCCAGCACAACCTGCTGCACGTCCAGGTAGCCGGACTGGAAGCCTGCCCGCGAGTAGCACAGGTAGAACAGCCACATCCGTTGGAACACCGAATCGAATCCCAGCTCCCCTACCTCCTGCGAGCGCGAAAGGAACCGTTCCTCCCACAGCCGCAGCGTGGCGGCGTAGTGGTCCCCCATGCCCATTCGTTCGCGCACCCGCAGCGTGGTGTGCTGCTGGGTGATGCTCTCGATGGCGCGGACGGAGGGCAGGAAGCCGCCGGGGAAAATGTACTTGTGCACCCAGGTGTAGGCGTTCCGGGTGGCGAGCATCCGGCCGTGCGGCATGGTGATCGCCTGGATGGCAACCTTGCCGCCGGGCGCCAGCACCCGGTCGATGGTCTGGAAGTAGATGGGCCAGTACTCGTAGCCCACGGCCTCGATCATCTCCACGGAAACAACGGCGTCGTACTCCCCCTCAACAGCCCGGTAGTCCTGCAGCGCCACGGTCACCTTGTCCGCATAGCCGGCAGCCGCGATGCGTTCCTGCGCGAGGGCCTGCTGTTCACTGGACAGGGTGACGCTGTAGACGGTGGCGCCGCGGGCCGCTGCCCTCAGCGCCAGCTCACCCCAGCCGGTGCCAATCTCCAGGAGCCGGGTGCCGGCCCCGACGCCGGCCTTGTCCAGCAGCCTGTCGATCTTCGCCTGCTGCGCTTTCGCCAGTTCCTCCCAGCCAACAGAAGCCAGCGGTCCCGAGGTAAGCGGAAACAGGGCCGACGAGTAGCTCATGGTGGAGTCGAGGAAGTTGGAGAAGAGCTCGTTGGAGAGGTCGTAGTGCCGCGAGATGTTGCTGCGGGTGTTCTGCTCTGCGTTCCGCTCCTGCCGGGGCGTGCGCGGCAGGTACAACGCGCGCAGCTTCTGCAGCGGCGTGGGAATGAGCGTGTCCACCGATGCGGCAAACACCTCCAGGACACCTGCGAGGTCGCTGGCTTCCCAGTCCCCCGCCATGAAGGACTCGCCCAGCCCGATCAGTCCGTTGTCGCCGATCCGGGCTTCAAACGCGTCCGGCCGGACCATGGTCATCACCGGCGCCTCCGGGCCGCCCGTGCCCAGCACGGTGCCGTCGGGGTACTCCACGCGCAGGGGCAGACGCTTCACGGCCCCCTTGAAAAGGAAGCCGGCCGCTTTTCCTGCCACCGCGGCTTTTGCTCCCGACGGCGGCTGCGCAACTTCCGGCCACAGGTCCGGATCGATGGTGGCGGGCGACGCCGGCACCCCCGTTGCGGTCCATGCCGCGGCGTAGGGCGTGGCAGCAGCCTCGAGAGTCCTGCGCTGCGCCTTGCCTTCGGCGGATGCAGTTGCCTGGTTGTCGTCCGTCATTGTCATTGAACTGCCTCCTGTGAGGGGTGGTGTGGTCGGGCGACGACCGGCAGGCGTCTTGCCCAGAGTGTAATGCCCTGCACCCTGATGAGTGCGGAAACCAGCAGTGGCGCGGCGGGTACGGCAACCGCCGCTGCCAGGATGTTCCGGACCGTGGCGGGCCGGCGCGTGCCGTCCATCGAGGCCACGAAAGGCCGGTGGCCCTCGCGCTCCAGCACGATGGACACCCCCAGCTTCTCCCCCGGCGCGGGCAGCTTCATGCGGTACTGCCCGTCCACCTCGTTGAACGGCGAAACGTAGAACGCCTTCGGCACCGAGGCGCGGCCCGCTGCATCCGTCTGCAGCAGGTAGCAGTGGCGCTCCCCGTAGGTGTTGTGGACTTCTGCCACCACGCACTCAAGTTCGCCGCTGGTCCGGTAGCACCAGAACAGCGTGAGGGGGTTGAAAACGTAGCCGAAAACCCTGGCGCTGGTCAGCATGTGGATCGCGCCGCCGTCGGGCTCCATGCCCTGGGTGCGCAGGAACCGCTCCACGTTGCTCCGGATGCTGGCCCCGGGGTCCCCCAGGTGGTCACCGGACCGGAAAACCGCGAGCGGCCGGAGCAGGAACGGAAGACTGGGCAGATGGTCCACGTCCACGAACCAGGAGTAGCTGCGGTACGTGAACGCGTTCTTCAGCGGCGTGCGCCGCACATGCGAAATGGCTGTGCGGTAGATCGCTGCCTCAATGGTCATGCCGGCTCAGCCGCGGAAAGCAGCTCCCGTTCCCCGCCGTCCCGGGAATCAACCTGGTCAGCGGCCTCCGCAGCCACCCAGGAGCGGCCCAGCGCCCCGGCCGCCCGCACGCCCGAGAGCGCGCCGTCCTCATGGAAACCCCAGCCCAGGTAGGCGCCGGCGTACGCGATTCTGTTGTCGCTGAGCCCGGCAATCGCCTGCTGGGCCCGCAGCGATTCGGGCGTGTACTGCGGGTGCTCGTATACCATCCGCTCCAGGACCCGGTCCTCCGCGATCAGCTCCGATTCCCCCAGGCTCACCAGGTAGGGCTTGCCGTCCGCCGGACTGAGCCGCTGCAGCCGCGTGAGGTCGTAGCTGACAAGGACCTTGTCCGGCCGGGCTTCGCAGGAGGGCAGGCGGTAGTTCCAGGACGCCTTGGCGTTGTCCGCGGAGGGCAGGACGGCCGGATCCTGGTGGAAGACAGTGTGGTTGACCGAGTACGGCATGCCTCCCAGCGCCTCCTTCTCGGCCGGGGTGGCGTCGGCGAGGAACCCCAGTGCCTGGGCCGGGTGGGTGGCGATGACGACGGCGGCGAAGTCTTCCTGCCCGTGTGCAGTGGTGATCTCCACGCCGTCGGGAGTGCGCCGGATGGCGGTCACGGGGGTGTTGAGCCGGACGTCCGTCAGCGTGGCGGCCAGTTTTTCGACGTACCTGGCGGAACCGCCGGTGACGGTACGCCACTGCGGGGAGCCCTTGACGCCCAGCAGGCCGTGATGGCCCAGGAAGGTGAAGAGGTACCGCGCCGGGTAGGCCAGCGCGGTGGTGGGGTCGCAGGACCACACGGCACTGACCACCGGGGTCATGAAGTGCGAAACAAAGTAGGGGCTGAACTTCTCGCGTTCCAGGAACTCGCCGAGGGTGGGTTCGGGAACCTCGAGGTCCGGGGTGACCGAAGAAACCGGTGCCGTCTCCAGCAGCGCCCGCGCCCTGCGGTAAAAACGGGTCACTTCCAGCAGCATCAGCAGATAGCGGCCACGCAGCAGGCTGGAGGGCCGGGCAATGATTCCGCGTCCGCCCTCGCGGGCGCCTGCATATTCCAGCCCGCAGCCATCACACCGGATGGACATGCTCATCTCGGAGTCCTGCGTCTCCACCCCAAGTTCCGCAAAGAGCCGCAGAAGCGTGGGATAGGTCCGCGTGTTGTGGACTATGAAACCGGTATCCACGCCGATGGTGGAGCCGTCCGCCTGCGGCATGTCGTGCGTGTGCGCGTGCCCTCCCAGCCGGGAATCCGCTTCAAACAGCGTGACGTCGTCCTGCCTGTTGAGGACGTAGGCTGCGGTCAGGCCGGCCACGCCGCTGCCGATGACGGCCACCCGCCGTCGCCCGCCTCCGGTTACTGCTGGGTCAGGTGACAATGCATGCTCCTCTACTGGACATTTGCCAATGCTAGAGGGCAATTCGGCACCACCGTGCCAGCGGATGGGTGCCGCGCCGGGCAACTTCTTCAGCGCCGGGCGGCGGAGTACTGTGGGCAGGTGGTAAACCCGGTACACCTGAAGACCCTCCTGGAGGTCAGCCGCCTCGGCTCCTTCGCGGCCGCGGCCGCCACGTTGGGCTATACGGCCTCAGCCGTCTCCCAACAGATGTCCGCCCTGGAACGGGACACCGGCGTCGTCCTGTTCCAGCGCTCGGCACGCAGCGTGGTGCCCACGGAAGCCGCCGTCGTTATGACCCGGCACGCCGCCAAGGTGCTGACGGACATCGAGGCGCTGATGGCTGCCGCCTCCAAAACCCAGGACTCGGCCAACCAGGAACTGCGGCTGGGGATCTTTCCCAGCCTGGCCACCTACGTCCTGCCGCGGATCCTGAAGAACCCGGCATGGAAGAACCTGGGAATCGACCTCAAAGTATCCGTCGCTGAACCCGGGCAGACCATCCAGGGGCTGCGCACCGGCGGCGAACTGGACCTCGCCGTGGTTTTCCAGGTGGGGCAGACCGGTTTCGCATGGCCCAACACCATCAACCGGCAATGGATCGGCGACGACGACTTCCGGGTGGTGCTGCCCGCCGGCTGGGGCTTCCGCAGTGACGCAAAGGTCGCCGCCGACCACCTCTCCGAAATGCCGTGGATCATGCACCATCCGGGAACCAGCGACGCCATGGTGATCGAGCGGCTCTTCGCCGGCTGCAACCTGCACCCGCGCGTGGTGGCCCACAGCGACGACTTCCACGCCAGCCTGGAGATGGCGGCCGCAGGACTGGGAGCGGCCCTGGTTCCGGAACTCGCGCTGCGAAACAAGCCGGCCGGTGTTGTGGTACTGGACGTTCCGGAGATCCGGCTGGCCAGGAACGTCTTTGCCCTCATTATCAATGACAGGAAAACGGCACGGGTCCAGCTCTTCGTGGACCTCCTGGCCGAGACGCTCGCAGGAATGCGAACGGCCGTGAATTAGGCCTGAATGCTGGAATGCGCCGCTGTTCGGGTCTATGTTGAAACTATGAGCAAGGTAGCGAGCCGGCACTTCGGAGAGATCGAACTCAACCACGGCAAGGATCACTTAGTGGCCGCGAAGCATGAGCTTCGCGGACATCCGCTGGAACTCGACCTCAACATCACGGCGCACGACCACTTCGATGAAGCCGCCCTCCGGAAAGTGGACTACCGCCTGCGGTTCCTGCCCGAACTCGTGGACGAGGTCCGGGACATGATCGCCGAGGAGCTGGAGCAGGAAGGCACCAGCCCCCAGGAATACCTGCACTTCCACTGCAACGCCCTCAAGGACGAACACCTGCAAAAAGTCTTCGGCGTCACCGACCGCAGCCAGCTCACCAACGACGTCTTCCTCAAAGCCCTGAAGCTGGGCCACGTGGGCATCTATCCCGGCCAGCCCGAGCGCTACTTCGTCCTGGACTTCACCCTGGGCGAGCACTTCACCGATGAGGTGCTGGTGGCCTCGGCCGACGAGGACGGCGTGGTGGACGACGAGATCGTCTGGGAGTCCTGAATCGAGTGCTCCGTACCTGCCGTTTTGAACGTCGATAACGGCAAGTACGGAGCAATGGATGGTTAAATGCCGACGGCGGCCGGTCACGCGGGCTTCCCACGTGACTGGCCGCCGTCGTACTTGTTACTTGGCTGCTTCCAGCAGGTTGGCGCGGACCGTCTGGGTTGCCTTGACCAGGTTCCGCAGGGAATCCTCGGTCTCGGCGTAGCCGCGGGTCTTCAGGCCGCAGTCCGGGTTCACCCACAGCTGGCGGGAGGGGACGTGCTTGACGGCGGTGGCCAGCAGTTCGGTCACCTCCGCCTCGCCCGGCACACGCGGTGAGTGGATGTCGTAGACGCCCGGGCCAACGCCGCGGCCGAAGCCGTGGGACTCGAGGTCGTGGACAACCTCCATGCGGGACCGGGCGGCCTCGATGGACGTGACGTCCGCATCCAGTCCGTCGATCGCGTCGATGATCACGCCGAACTCGGAGTAGCACAGGTGGGTGTGGATCTGGGTGGCGTCGGCAGCACCGGCGGTAGCCAGGCGGAAGGAGTCCACGGACCACTTCAGGTAGTCGGCGTGGTCGGCCTTCCTCAGCGGAAGGAGTTCGCGCAGCGCGGGCTCGTCCACCTGGATGACCTTGATGCCGGCAGCTTCGAGGTCTGCGATTTCGTCCCGCAGGGCCAGGCCAACCTGGTTGGCGGTCTCGCCCAGGGGCTGGTCGTCGCGGACGAAGGACCAGGCCAGGATGGTGACCGGACCGGTGAGCATGCCCTTCATCGGCTTGCTGGTCAGGGACTGCGCGTACTTTGCCCACTCAACCGTGATGGGAGCACTGCGGGTGACGTCGCCCCACAGGATGGACGGACGGGTGCAGCGTGAGCCGTAGGACTGGACCCAGCCGTGGACAGTGACGTCGAAGCCCTCCAGGTTCTCGGCGAAGTACTGGACCATGTCGTTGCGCTCGGGCTCGCCATGCACCAGGACGTCGTAGCCAAGCTCTTCCTGCAGCTCGACAACGCGCTTGATCTCGTCCTTCATCAGCTTTTCATACTGCTCGTCGGTGAGGTCCCCCTTGTTGTTGCGGGCCCGCGCCGAACGGATCTCGGAGGTCTGCGGGAAGGAGCCGATGGTGGTGGTGGGCAGCGGCGGCAGGTGCAGCGCCTCTTCCTGGGCGGCTTGGCGGACTTCGTAGGCCGAGCGGGTGAAGTCGGCTGCGGTCAGCGCTTCGGTGCGTGCACCGACGTCGGAGCGGCGCACGCCTTCTGCGGAGGCCCGGGAGGCGATCACGGCCGTTGCCTCGTCGATGGCCGCCTGGGCGGAGGCGGGATCGGCCAGGTAGGACGCGAGGGTCTTCACCTCGGCGGCCTTCTGATCCGAGAACGCCAGCCAGCTGCGGAGCTGCTCGGAGAGCTGGGATTCCTCGGCAACATCATGCGGGACGTGCTGGGTGGAGGTGGAGGTGGAGACGGCAACCCTGCCCGCCGCCGCCTTCAGTGCATCCAGTTTGGCTGCGGACGCGGCAAGGTCGTTGCGCCAGATGTTGTGGCCGTCCACGACGCCGGCAACCAGGGTCTTGTCGCCCAGGCCGGCGAGTGCCGCGGCGGAGGGAACAGCGCCCTTGAAGACATCGATGTGGAGCGCGTCGATGTTGGTGGCGGCGAGGGTGCCGAGCTGGCCGTCCAGTGAGCCGTACGGTGTTGAGACGAGGATCTGCGGGCGGTTGGCCGCTGAGGAGAGGACCTCGTAGGCGCGGGCCACGGCGGCCTCGACCTCGCCGGCCGGGGTGTCCTGGTCCACCACCAGGGCGGGCTCGTCGAGCTGGACCCAGCTGGCGCCCGCGGCGGAGAGCTTCTCCAGGAGCTGGATGTAGACGGGCAGGATGTCCTCGAGGCGGGACAGCGGCGCGAACCCGGCGGGGGCGCCGTCGGACGCCTTGGACAGGAGCAGGTAGGTGACAGGACCCACGATGTAGGGGCGGGTCTCGATGCCGTTGGCCAGTGCGAAGGCGAACTCGTCAACCTTGGCGGTGGAGGCGAGGGTGAACTCGGATTCCGGGCCGATCTCCGGGACCAGGTAGTGGTAGTTGGTGTCGAACCACTTGGTCATTTCGAGGGGCTGCTGGTCCTTTGTGCCGCGGGCAAGGGTGAAGTAGCCGTCGATGTCCAGCTGTCCCTGGCCGTTGAGGAGCTTGCCGAACCGGGCGGGCACGGCGCCGAGGTGGGCGGTGGTGTCCAGGACCTGGTCGTAGTAGGAGAAAGTGCCCGGCACTGCGGCCGGTTCGGTGAGCCCGAGCTCTCGCAAGCGGTTGGCGATGCTCAGCTGGATGTCCTTGGCGGCAGCGTCCAGGGCGGCGGCGTCGATCTTTCCTGCCCAGTAGGCTTCGACGGCCTTCTTAAGCTCGCGGCGGCGGCCGATACGCGGGTAGCCCAGGAGGGACGCGGCGGGGAACGGAGTGTGGTTGGGCGTGGTGTTTTTAGACATGGGAAATCCTAAGGGTTGGGTACAGGTCCGCCGTGGGCGGAAAGATTCAGTGCAGGAAGGGGTGCGTCAGCTGGCGAGCTGGCGGGCAGCTGCGTCCGGGCGGATGCCCGAATGGGTGCGCCGCGGAAGGGCCAGCTTGTCCAGCAACTCCAGGGCACTCTGGTGCTCATTAAAGGTGTAGATGTGGATGCCGGGCGCGCCGGCCTGCAGGGCTGCGTTGGCAAGGTCCACCGTGGCATCGACACCAATGCGGAGGCGTTCGACGTCATTGTCCGCTGAGGCCAGGCGTTCCAGCAGCTCGGGAGCGGGCTCCACGCCGGTCAGTTCGCCGAGGCGCCTGACGCGCCGGAGACTGGTGAGGGGCATAACTCCAGGGATGATCGGGATGGTGACCCCTGCACGGCGTGCCCTGGTGAGGAGGTCCGCGTACTGGTCGGTGTGGAAGAAGACCTGTGTGATGGCGAAGTCCGCGCCGGAACGCTGCTTGGCCAGCAGCACCTCGACGTCGTGCTCCTCGCTGGGCGACTCAGGGTGGCGCGTGGGATACGCCGCCACGCCTACCGCGATCTTTCCGGCGCAGAGCAATGCCGAACGGCGCTGCTCAACGCGGCGGATCAGCTCGATCAGGTCCTGGGCGTACCGGAGCGAACCGGAAACCGGCGCCGCGCCGTCCTTGGGCAGGTCGCCGCGGAGCGCCAGGATCCCACGCACCCCGGTGTCCAGCAGTTCACCGATGATTCCCGCCAGTTCCTGGGGCGTGTTGCCCACGCAAGTCAGGTGCGCCAGCGGCCGGAGGGTGGTTTCCAGCAGGAGCCGGTTGATGAGTTCGACGGCGGTGTCCCGGTTTGAGCCGCTGGCACCATAGGTAACGGAGACGTAGTCCGGTGCGGTGGTTTCGAGTTCCCGGATGGTGGTCCAGAGGGTTTCCGCGGCTGCCGGCGAACGGGGCGGGAACAGCTCGTAGGAGAGCGCCACCGGAGCGGTGTCGGAGAGATTCGGGTGTGCGTCAATAAGGCTTGGTGGAGACATTTGCATCCTTGGCTTTGGGCCATTGGGGGCTGCCGTCGAATGCGACGGCGGACCGGCAATGAATTTGAGTTTGGGGAACACAGAAGAACTCCACAGGACGCAGCCGCGACTGTTACGCCTGGATTGAAGTTCTCCGTGAGCAAATGTCAGGCCCACATGGGGGCACCCACACCCTCCAGAAGGAGGATCGCTGACACGTTACCTCGGTAACTTGTATAAGACTCTATGAGGGGCAGGTGCCGCTTTCAAGTTGACTCCCGAATTAAGACGCAGTTTTACGGCTTGCAGCTCGTCCCCACGGAATTTTGTTTCGCGCCTGTGCCCTACCACGGCCTGCTGGTACCGGCAGAGTCCCCTGAGTCGTCCAGGTAGTCCTCCCTTTCGCGGCCGCTGTTGCGCTCACGCTGGGCCTGCCGGGCACTGTCCTCAAGTTGTTCAAGCTTGCTCTGCTGCGCGGATTCCTGACTGTCCTCCCCTGGGCCTTCCTCCTGCCCGGTTTGCGGGGCCGGATCCGGGTCCTGGCGGGTGTCAGCGAGTTTCTCCTGCAACCGCACTTCCGCTCCGGCCAGCCTGTCCCCCGTATCCGCCGGAAGGTGTTCGGAAAAACAGTCGTCCGGCGCCGCCGCGACGGCGGCGAGCGCTTCCTCGAACAAGACGGCGGCCGCTGCCGGGTCCCCCGCACCGAGCTTTTCGTCGCCCAGCCGCTCAATGGCCAGGACGAGGTTCACCCTGATGACACAGGCCTCGGCTGATCCGGATTGCCGTGGAGGGACGAGGCCAAGCGCTTCCTCGAACCGGAGCCGGGCGGCTGCGAAATCCCCTGCAAGGACGTCGGCGTCCCCGGCTGCGAGGGGCGCTTTGTGCGGCTCGATGAGGTTCACGACGTGGAGTGCTTCCGCCGCGGACCGGACCGATGCGGCGTCGTTCGCTTCATAGGCGCCGGCAGCCCGTGCTCCCAACAGGCCAAGGCTCAGGAGTTTGGCCGCAACACACAGCATGAGGATCACGGGTATGGCCGACCAGGCCAGGAGGCGCCGCCTTGACGTCCGCCGGTCCATGCCATGCCTGGCGGACGTCACCGGATAACCCCCTTGCCAGCGCTGGATTTTTGGACGCCGGAGCGCCCGGCAGCATCCGGAGCGGTGCGTGCAGAAGCGGCGCGTGAAGGAGCTGTGTTTGAAGCAGGGCCTGCCGGGATCCTGCGAAGTTCCCGGAACTGGCGAAGGAGAAGAACCAGCTCCCCCAGGCCAAAGACGAAGGCTCCTGCCGCCGGTATCCAGTACAGCTCGGTCCGTGCGGCCAGGGAGCCGTCCTGGCCGGCGTTGGTGAGGGCGCCGGCGTCCAAGGCGGCGGGGCGGGCGTCCTGCAGCATCGGCGCGGCGGGGTCCCCGGCTGACCGGTGTACGTAGGGGACGCCCAGTTGCCCCGCGATCTGCTGGAGCCGGCCTTCATCAATCGTGGAAAGTGCATATCCGGAGCCATCACCGCTGCTGTCCCGGAGATAGGAGACGTCCCCACCTCCTGTGGAACCGTCGTCGTAATCCTCCCCGGTGTTCTCCCGCATCCTGCCGCCGCTGGCAGTGCCGTAGCCCAGCACCGCTCCCCCGGCCACGAGGCCGTCCTCAAGGTCCATCGGCGCCGGTGCTTTCGCGCTGGTCTGTTCGCCGTCGCCGAGGTAGAACACGAGCCGGGGCCGCCCGGGGTGGCTCTGCCGGGCAAGGGTAAGGCGTTCGGACAGCATCTGGCGGGCCGCCGTGATGCTGCTTCCCTTGGCATAGGCGGTCACCTGCGGCTCAAGGACGGACGTGATGGTGTCCAGCGCCAGCGTGTCGGTGGTCAGGGGCATCCGGACGTGGGCCGCGGTGTCGAAGGTGACGACGGAGAACCGGGCGCCGGGCAATTCTTCGGCGATGGCCGCGATGTCCTGCCGTACCCCCGCCATCCGTGGTTCCGCGTTGCCGTAGTCCTCCGCCACCATGCTGGTGGTGGTGTCCACCACGAAGAACACGTTCAGGTCGGCCGCGGCTGACTGGACCTTTCCTCCCGGAAGGCCTGGGCGCAGCGCAGCCCCCACAAGCAACAGGACCAGCATGGCGTGCCGGACCCCGGCGCGGCGGCCCGGCACGCCATGCTGATGCCGGCTGTTCCCCGGCCCGCGGAGCTGCCATCCCAGGACGGCCACGGCGGCAGCGGTGAGGGGAAGAAGCAGCCACCAGGGCAGCACCGGCTGGAGGGTCATGGCCGCAACCGCCAGCCGGCAACCGCGAGGACCAGTCCGGACAGGAGGGCAGCGGCCAGCGGAAGGCCCGGCTCATCGGAGACGACTGCCCGCGGGGCGCCGCTGAGCGCTGTTTTTTCTGTTTCCTCAACGCCCCCCACCACACCCGTTACGGCCTCGGGGTTGTCCAGAGCGTAGTAGGCCCCGCCGGTGGACTCTGCCGCGGCCCGCAGCTGCGCTCCCGGCTGGTCCGGGCCGGCGCCGTAGTCGAGGTCACCGGGATTGAGCGCGTAGACATGCACCGCCCTTTCCCGGGCCAGGGCCGCGGCTTCGCCAAGGGTCATGATGGGCTCCCCGGAGAGGAAGTTGTCCGTCGCCAGGACCACGGACCGCGAGCGCTGCGGCTGGCCGGCGGTGCGGGGGAAGCTGTTGAGGCAGGACGCCAGGCCGTCCCCGATCAGGGAGGAGCCCCGGCCGCTCCACGTTCCGTCCAGGAATCCGGAACTGCCGGGCTTGCCGTCGAACGCGTCCCGGGCCAGCTCCAACTGCTCCCGGGCGTAGTGGTAGTCGTCGGTCAGCGGAAATACCTGGATGGCCGTGCTGTCAAAGATGGTGAGGCCGATCCGTTCTCCATCGAACTCCGCAGCGAGTGTGGCGAAGACGTCCACCACCGCGGCGTCGGCGCTGCTCATGGAACCCGAGGTGTCCAAACACAGCATGATGTCCCGGTTGTGCTGTTCGGGCCGCGTGGTTGTCACTCCGGCGGGCCGGGCTGCTGCCACCGCCGTGGAGGCGAGCAGCGCGGCGCAGGCGATCAGGGCGACCGCAAGCCAGCGGCGGTGCCGCCGCAGGGCCGCCTGGTATTCCGGGAGGAGGGTGAGCCGGTCCGCATGCGCCACCGGCCGTCGTCGTGCGTTGGCTGTGCTGTCCGTCCGTTTGGCTGCCCACCAGGCTGCGCCTGCCGCCACCGCGGCGAGGGGAAGCAGCCACCACCACATCAATTCCATGCCTGCACCGCCCTTCGGGCTGCGGCAGCGGACGAGGCTACGGAAGGAACGGGGTCGGGGCCGAACGCGGCCGGGTACAGGGCTCCGACGGCGGCCGCAGCCGCGGGAAGGGGATGCCTGGCCAGGTCCGCCTGCGTCATGCGGGGCGCGTCCACTCCGGTGGCGTCGCGGACGAACTTCCTCAACAGGAGGCTGATTTCCTGGTGGGAGTCGCGGGCGCTCCGCGTTCCGGCGGCGGCGTCCCGTTCCACATCATCGATCCGCTGCAGGTACGCGGCCTTGAGTGCTGCCAGGTCCGTCAGCTGGGCAGGACGCTGCATGCCGTGCGCCTCCAGCGGCCTGCGCGTGGCTGCCAGCACAAAGACATACCAGGCGGCCACCAGGACCAGCAGCGCCACGCCGGCCCACATCCATTCCGGGCCATACTGCAGGGGGCCGTAGAACCCGGAGTCAGCCTGCACGGCGGCGCCTTTCCAGGAGAGCGAACAGCGCGGTGACCACGTCCCGGCTGCCCGCCACCTCGCCCTCCGTGATGCCGGCCTGGCGCAGCATGGCTTTCCGGCCGGCGTCGCGAGCGGCGACGGCGGTGGCATAGGCAGAGGCGACAGCCGGGTCCCTGGCAAGGTGTGCAAGAAGCGGGTAGGAGCCGGAGACGCTGTAGGAGTCCGGAACCTGGTCCGGCGGCAGGAGGGGTGCGCCCGGGACCAGTCCGGCGTCCCTGACCGTAAGCCAGAGGATCTCGTGCTGGGCCTGAAGGCGGCGCAGCAGCTGGCTGGTGGCCGGGCTCGCCGCCACCTCATCGGCGACGACGAACAGCAGGTTGCGGCCTTTGATGGTCCGCGCCACGTGCTCCAGCTGGTCCTCGATCCTGCTGGGCGCGGCGTCCAGTGTTGCCGCAGAATCCACCCGCCGGAGAAGCCGTTCCAGGTGGGCCTCGCCTCCCTTGGCCGGCAACGCGGTCGCGCCCCCTGAATCGCCGGCCACCAGTCCCACCACGTCGCCGTGACGGTGGGCAAGGTACCCCATGACGCCCAGTGCCATCACCGCGATGTCCTTTTTCGTTTCCCCGCCGCGGGCCGCCGCGGCCATGTTGCGGCCGGTGTCGGTGACAAGGATGACTGTCTGCCGGCGGACCGCCACGTACCTCCTGATCAGCGGTGAACCGTGCCGTGCCGATGCCTTCCAGTCGATGTCGCGGACCTCGTCCCCCGGGATGTAGGCGCGGAGGTCATCGAAGTCCAGGCTGCGGCCGCGGAACACCGAGCCGTATTCGCCGTCAAGCATGCCGCGGGCTTTGCGGTGGGCGAAGATGGCCATATCCGACTTCACCCGCTGGAGGAGGCTGGTCACCCGGGCCTCAGGGGGTCTGGACGGCAGCGACGACGGCGTCGATCACCGTTTCCACCCGCACCTGTTCCGCCACTGCGTCGAAGTTCAGGATCAGGCGGTGGCGCAGTACCCGGTGGGCCAGCGTTTTGACGTCCTCGGGAATGACGTGGTCCCTGCCGTTCAGCAGTGCCACTGCACGGGCGGCCTGGCTAAAGGCAATACTGGCCCGGGGGCTCGCGCCGAACTCGATGAAGCCGGCCAGCCGGGAGTCGATGTACTGGTGGGCGTTCCTGGTGACGAAGACCAGGCCCACGATGTAGTTGATGACGGCGGGATCGATGTAAACACGCCGGACCAGTTCCTGGGCGGCGGTGACGGCCTCCAGGGAGGCGGCGGCGGCGGGCACCTGCTCCGGCGTGTACACCCCGGCATCGATGCGCCGGATGATCTCGGCTTCCTCCGCGGGGGACGGATAGTCCAGCACGTCCTTGAGCATGAAACGGTCCATCTGGGCTTCCGGCAGCTGGTAGGTGCCCTCCTGCTCGATGGGGTTCTGGGTGGCCAGGACCAGGAAGGGCGAGGGCAGCGGGTACTCCTGGCCGCCGATGGAGGTCTGGCGTTCCTGCATTGCCTCAAGCATGGCGCTCTGCGTTTTGGCGCTGGAACGGTTGATTTCGTCGAGGAGCACAATGTTGGCGTGGACCGGTCCCAGCTGCGTGACGAAGGTGCCGTTGACGGCGTCGTAGATCTGGGTACCCACAATGTCGCTGGGCAGCAGGTCCGGGGTGCACTGGATCCGCCGGAAATCGGCGCTCACTGCGTCTGCAACGGCCTGGGCGGCCGTGGTCTTGGCAAGGCCCGGGACGCTTTCCAGGAGGATATGCCCGCCGGTCAGCAGCCCCACCAGCAGCGATTCACGCAGCCGGGCCTGCCCCACAACCTTAGCGTCAAAGCTGCCGGCAATCTTCGCCGCCACCTGCTGTGCCCGGGCCAGTTCCGAGGGTTCGATTCTCGCGGACGCACTGGTCGAAAGCACTGGATTTTCCCCCTGGTAACTGATCTGGGCGTGGCTGCCGGCCGGCTGCACTCCGCCCGCCATCCTATCCAAGACCGCCCCGGCATTTTGGACAATGGGGACCCCTCCCCATCAGCCGTTGCCAGGTCTATCCTTTTGGCATGAGCGAGCTTCCAGCCAGTTACAAGGAGTTTCTCGCCGACAAAAGCGAGATGTTCATCAGCACCGTCAAGCCCGTCCTGCAGCAGTCCGCGGCAGACAGGCTTCATGGAGTACGGGTCACGTACAACCCGGGTTCCACCGGCCACCAGGCCCACCTCGACGAGACCCTTCCGTTCGGTGTGGTCCTGGAGGACATCGACTGAAACCGTTCCTCCTGCCCGTCCGGCTGCGGCAGCAAAGCCCGTTCAGCCCCGCACCGCTCCGGACAGGGCAAAGGAACCGCTGCCGCCCCTCGCCACGATGACGTAGAGAACCAGCACCGGCAGCGAATACAGAATGGAGAATGCGGCCAGCTGGCCGTAGGCCACTGCACCATGCTGTCCGAAGAAACTGAAGATGGACACCGCCGCGGGCTGCCGTGCTTCCGAGAGGAGCAGCACGAATGGGACGAAGAAGTTTCCCCAGGCCTGGATGAACACAAAAATGAACACCACCCCCAGCCCCTGCTTCATCAGCGGCAGGACAATGGTCCGCAGTGCCGTCATCCGCGATGCGCCATCCACCCAGGCTGCTTCTTCCAGCGACACCGGCACGCCCTCCATGAAGTTCCGGGTCATCCAGATGGCCATGGGCAAGGTGGTGGTGGCCATAAAGAAGATGGTGGCAGTCATCGAGTCAAGCAATTCAAGCTGCACGAAGAGCCCATACACGGGGACCATGATCGCCGTGATGGGCAGGCAGGTCCCAAAGAGGACGGTGTACATGAAGCGCCGGTTGAACCTGGACCGGTAGCGGGACAGCGGGTAGGCCGCCAGTACAGCGGCCACAACGGTGACCGTCGCCGTCCCCCCGGACAGCAGCACACTGTTCCATAAGGGCCGGAGCAGCAACTCCGGCGTCAGCACTGCGGCGAAGTTGTCCAGGCCGGCCCGGTCCGGAAGCTTCAGCTCATGCCCGGCTTCGGCGTCCAGCGAAGCCAGGATGAGCCAGAGCAGGGGCAGCAGGAAGCAGGCGCCAATCAGCAGCAGCACCAGGTCAGCCGGGGTGCTGCCGGCCTGGCGCCGCCTGGGCGCGGCGGGCCGGAGCGGAAGGCTGCCCAGCGTCCTGGTGGGGGCGGTCATGGCCGCGGCTCCCGGAGCAGCCGCACGTACGCCAGCCCAAACGCGGCGCCGATCAGGATCAGCACCGAAGCCACGGCTGTCCCGTAGCCGATATCCCCGAACTTGAAGGCCTCCTGGTAGGCAAGGACAGGCAGGGTGGTGCTGGCGTTGGCGGGCCCGCCCGCCGTCATCACCCAGACGAGCGTAAAGACGGCGAGGGTCTGCAGCGTGATCAGCATCAGGTTGGTGGTGATGCTCCCCCGGATCATCGGCAGCGTAATGAACGCGAACCGCTGCCAGCCGTGGGCTCCATCCATCTGGGCCGCCTCGGTCACCTCCGCCGGAACCTCATTCAATGCGGCCCGGTACACCAGCATGGAAAAGGCTGTCCCCCGCCACACGTTGGCGAGCATCACGGCCACCATGGGAAAGGCGTACAGCCACTCCTGCCGGACAAGTCCCAGGCCGCCCAGTAGCTGGTTCAGGGTCCCGTCCCCGCTGAAGTACGCATAGGCGGCGAAGGCGGCCACGATTTCCGGCAGCACCCAGGCGGCCACCACGGTGGTGCCGACGACGGCGGACACCAGCGGCCGTGCCCGCCGCATCAGCACGGCCAGCGCGAGGCCCAGCAGGTTCTGCCCCAGTACCGCCGAACCCGCCACGAACACCACCGTGAGGAGGACGGAGAGCGGAAACACCGGGTCCGCCAGCAGCCGCTGGTAGTTCTCCAGCCCCACCCATGAGGGATTGCGGGCACTGCGGCCGGTGAGGCCGGCGTCCGTGAGGGATGCGTGGAAGGCCCAGAGCACGGGGCCCGCCAGGAAGACAAGGAGGAGCAGGACAGCAGGAAGGACCGGAAGGTAACGGAGCAGTTGCCGTGCCGTGGCTGGAGACCGCACCCGCTACTTCCGGACGGTCTTGGCGGCACCCACGATGTCCGCCACGGCGGCGTCATAGTCCGCAGCCGCTTCCTGGGGCGACCTGGTGCCGGTGATGACGGCCTCGGTGGCTTCCTGAACAGCCGCGGAAATACGGGGGTAGTCGGCAGTTGCAGGGCGGTACTTCGTCACCGAAACGAGGGCGGAAACATCCCTGACGAACGGGTTGGCGTCAAGGTACCCGGGGTCGGCGGCCACGTCTTTCCGGACGGCAATCTGCGAGCTTTCCACGGTGAAGCTGAGGGAGTTCTGTTCGTTGAGCGCAGTGGTCAGGAAGCTGAACGCCAGCTCAGGCTCCTTGGTCTCCGCCCCGAGCGCCAGCGTCCAGCCGCCGGACATGCTCACAGCCCCCGGTGCCTGGCCGTCCTGGGTGGGGAAGGGGGCAACGCCCATCTCCTGTTCGTAGCCCGGCCACTCATAGCTCCCGCCATCCTGCCAGAACGACGGCGCGTAGGACCCTTCAACGGTGGCGCCCATCTTTGCGTTGGGCAGCCACTCCCCGAACACTTTCTTCCACACGTTGGCATCGAGGGCCTCGGCTGGTGAAACGGCCAGCTGTTCGTCATAAAGGGTCTTGAGGAAGGCCAGCGAGTCCTGGAAGCCGGCCGAGCCCACCACCCATTTCCCGGTCTCTTCGTCATAGAGCGAGGATCCCGTGCCGTAGAGCAGCTCGTAGAAGCTCTGCATGACGGTTCCCTCGCCGGTTCCCTTGCCTGCGTACATGTTGAACGGGACAACGGTGGGGTCGTTGGCCTTGATCTTCCGTGCCGTGTCCAGGATGTCCTGCCAGCTGCGCGGCTCCCAGGGAAGGGTGACCCCGGCAGCTTCCAGGACTTTCCGGTTGTACCAGATGGCGCGGGTGTCGGTGCCAAGGGGCACTGCGTACGTCCCGCCGTCGTCCGCACGCCCTGCCGCCTTGGCGCCGTCGTCGAACGTGTCCCATTCCTCCCAGCCCTCCAGGTAGCTGTCCAGTTTCAGGAGGTAGCCGGCGTCCACGTCGGAGCGGACCTTGAACGTGTCCTCGTAGAAAACGTCGGGCGCCGTGGATGGCGAGCGCAGCGCGAGGGCCAGTTTTGTCCCGTAGTCGTCGTCGTTGGCCTGGATGGGCTGCAGTTCAACGGTCACTCCCTGGTTAGCCGCCTCAAACTCCTGTTTGGCGGCCTGGAGCATGGTGTCCAGGGCGGTGAAGGAGTCCGTTTTCTGATACGCAACTTTCAGGGTTTTGGACGAAGCGCCGGGATCGTCCGGGCTGCAGGCCGCCAGGGCTACCGTTGCCGCGGCAATCAGGGACATGGTCTTCAGGGCCCGGCGACGCATGGCGCTCCATTCGGTCGATGGCGGCGGCCCTGTTGTTGGCGGGCCCCAAACCGCACAGTATGCACATGCTAGATTGACGTCCTGCCGCAGGCAAGACGCTGCGAACAGCCCGCCGGGTCAGCTCTCGAGGAGGAGCCGCTGGGCCCGCGGGGCCAGCGTATGTTCCAGGACCAGGGAAGCCGCCCCGATGGCGCCGACGTCGTCCCCCACCCCGGTGCCCACAACCTCGATGGGATGGATGAGCCGGGTGTCGCTGTGGGCGTCCAGCAGCGCCGGGATCTTCTCGAGGTATCGGTCCGCCAGGCGGCTCCAGAACGGCCCACCGAACACCACCCGTTCAACGTCCAGCGTGTTGGTCACCACGGCCACCGCCCGGGCCACGCGCACCGCGGACCGGTCGATGATGGCAAGGGCCTGCTCGTTGCCCTGGTCCGCGAGGTCGCACAACCGGGAAAAGCTCTGCTGGATTTCCGCTCCGCTGTTGCCTGAACGGGAGCCGTCCAGGATGCCGGCGTTTTCCGCTTCGGACACCAGCACCTGCGGGATGCAGGTGGATTTTACGCAGCCGCGCAGGCCGCAATCACAGGGGGCGCCGTCAGGATCCACAATGATGTGGCCGATCTCGCCGGCATTTCCGGAGGTTCCCCGGATCACCTCGTCATTGAGGACAATGCCGCAGCCTATGCCGGTGCCCATGTACATGAAGATGAAGCTGCCGGAGCCGCTGGGGCCGCCGGCCCAGGTTTCCGCTACGGCCGCGCTGGTGACGTCCTTGTCCACCAGGACCGAGTATCCGGTGGCTTCGGAAAGGGCGCTGCGCAGTTCCACCCTGTCCCAGCCGGGCAGCAGCGGCGGATCCACCACAGTGCCGTTGTCCAGGTCGATGGGGCCCGGTGCGGCCACTCCCAGGCCGGCGATCCGCTCCCGGTCCACGCCGGAATCCTCCACCAACTGGTCGATCTCGGCCGCGATGGTGGCGATGACCGCCGAGGGGTCGTTGCCGCCGGGGGTTTTGATCCGGGAATGCCGCACCACCGATCCCACCAGGTCCAGGACCACGAACGTGGTCACCGCGGGATCGAGGTGGACGCCGAGGGCGTACACACCGCCAGGGTTGAGCCGGAGGATGGTGCGCGGCTTGCCCGGGCCGCTGCCTTCCTTGCCGGCTTCCACGATCAGGTTCTGGTCCAGGAGGCGCCGTGAGATGTTGGAGATGGTCTGCGGCGACAGGCCCACAATCTGGGCAAGTTCCACGCGGCTGAGGCCGCCGGAGGACCTGCGGATGGCGTCCAGGATCACCGTGAGGTTGAAGTCCCCCATTTTGGGCAGGTTGGTTCCGCGCCTCGGAGAGGATTGGCGGATCTCAGTCACAGCGTCCCCTAAACGTCTTCGGCCACGTACATATGGTGATGCTTGAATCGTACGTTACGCGTGGTCAGAGACCCATAGGACGGCACGACGGCGCGGCGCGGCCCCGTGCGCGGGCCCGGCAGCGAAGGTGGCGCTGCCCGCCATGGAAGGTGGCGCTGCCCGACAGGCTGCGGGCCACGGCTCAGGCCCCTGCCTGGTCCGCGCTGCGGCGGGTGCTCAAGGTCACCGTGAACTTGGGGTTCCGGCCCTTCACCACGGTTGGCCCCACGTGCCGCTCAAGCGCCGGCAGGTAGGGCAGGTGGCGGTTGAAGACCGTCCACAGTTCTCCCTTCGGAGCGAGCACCCTGCCCGCGGCTTCAATCATTTTCAAACCTGCTCCTGCATGGACGCCCGCACCTACATGGAACGGCGGGTTGAGCAGGACCAGGTCCACGCTGCCGTCCGCCATGGTGCCGAGGGCGTCGTCCTGCAGGACCGTGATGCGCTCGGCCAGGCCGTTGGCCTGTGCCGTGGCCTGGGCGGAGGCCACGGCCGCGGCGGACTGGTCCGTGGCGGTCACCTGCGAACCGGGGTGCTGCCGGGCGTACATGGCGGCGAGGATTCCGGTGCCGCAGCCGAGGTCGACAGCGTGCCGGGCTGCCTTCATGGAGGGAAGGAACGTCAGCAGGAACCTGGTGCCAATATCCAGTTTGGTGCCTGCGAAGACGGCACCATGGGCGGCGACCTTGAGGTCCAGTTCAGCGAGGTGTTCGACGACGGGATAGCGTTCCTGCTCCCCGCTCCCCTGCGGCCCGCCCGCCAGGATCACGCGGGATTTCTGCCGGGCGAGCTGGGGCCGGACCGAGCGGAAGTGCCGTTCCAGCACCGAGTTCATGCCGAGGGACATGTGCTTAACCCGCCCGCCCGCGAGCAGCGTGACGTCAGGCGCGGCGTACCGGGCCACGGCGGCAGCAACTTCATCCAGTTCCGCCAGGGTCTTGGGCAGCTGCAAAAGCACCGTTTGGGCGCCGGCAAGGAGCTCAGGCCCGAGCGGCACCTGCGTGAAGCCGGGCTGGTTCCCGGCGCCGCCGTCGGGCATTCCTGCTGTAGCGTCCGGCACCTGGGCGGCGGTACGACGTGAGGCCGCGTTGGGACATGTGGCCGCGTTGAGCTGCAAAGCGCGCACTCCGGTGATCAGGTCCTGGTGTACGCGCACCGACGCCGGGCTGAGCGTGACCAGGGCACCGAGGGTCAGGGCACCGTACCGGTCCCCGATGACGGCAACCGTGCTTCCGCCGGAGACCAAGTCCGCAGCTGCCTCCAGCAGGAGCCGGTCCGTGGCGTCCCACGCCTGCAGGTTGGGCGCTTCCACATCCGGCCTCCGGCGAAGTGCGCTGAAGACGTCCTCAAGAGTGTCTGATGCCAAGTGTTCCTGCCGCTTCCGTTGTGCGTTAAGTGTGTGCGTTTTGCTGAGTGCGTGGACCGGGCACGGACCGTGCCCCGCCGTCAGCCCCAACTTACTGGTGTTGCCGCCGGACTGATCCCGGGGAGTTTCAGGATGGCCGCCACGGCGGCGCGTCCGGCTCTGTTGGCCCCGATTGTGGACGACGACGGCCCGTAACCTACCAAGTGGACGCGGGGTTCCGAGGCTACCCGGGTTCCTTCCATCACGATTCCGCCGCCGGGTCCCCTCAGGTGCAGCGGCGCGAGATGCTCCAGCTCCGCACGGAAACCGGTGGCCCACAGGATCGCGCCTGCCGGCTGGAAACCTCCGTCCGCGAGCCTGACGCCGCCGGGCTCTATGGAGGTGAACATCGGCTGCCGGTCCAGGGCGCCCCTGGCCGCCGCCGCCTTGAATGCCGGCGTCCAGATCAGGCCGGTCACCGACACCACGCTCTGCGGCGGCAGGCCCCTGCGGACCCGTTCCTCCACCAGGGCCACCGCGTGGTGTCCCGCCCTGGCGTCGAACTCCTCATCCCGCCACACCGGTTCCCGGCGGGTGAACCAGCTGGTGGTGGTGACGCGCGAGATTTCGTCAAGGAGGCCGACAGCCGAGATGCCGCCGCCCACCACAATCACGTGCTGTCCTTTGAACTCCTCCGCGGAGACGTAGTCCGCCACGTGGAGCTGGCGTTGGCGGAAGGTGGACTGCCCGGGGTAGGTAGGCCAGAACGGGCGGGTCCAGGTGCCGGTGGCGTTGATGACGGCCCCGGCTGTCCAGTCTCCGTCCGATGTGGCGATTCCCAGAAGGCCGGCAGGGTTTGCGTCCTCCCGGCTGACCGACCGGACCTTCACGGGCCGCCGGACGGACAGCCCCAGTTCCTCCTCGTAGTCACGGAAGTAGCGCGCCAGGAATTCCGAGCTGGGTTCCCGCGGATCCACGGCGGGCTTGGCGATCCCGGGAAGATCACTGATGCCGTTGACCGTTTCCATCCGCAGGCTCTTCCACCGGTGCCGCCACGCGCCGCCGGGACCATCCTCGGCGTCGAAAAGCACGTGGTCTACGCCACGGCGCTGAAGGTGGTAGGCAGCCGAGAGCCCGGCCTGGCCCGCGCCGATAACGACGACGTCGGCACGGGCGGAATTCACTCCCCCATGATAGTCGCGGGGCGTCTCCCGGCCTTAGTCTTGGCCCATGGAGACGGGAGGACCACCATGACCACAAGCAAAGGACATGCAGCGCGCCTGGCCCAGGCCCTGTCAGTTGTGCTGGACACCGAAGAGATACCGTTGCGCCTGCGGGCCTGGGACGGGTCAGAGGCAGGGCCGGAGGGTGCACCTGTCCTGGAGTTCCATTCCCGCCGGGCCCTCCGCCGGATCCTGTGGTCCCCGGGCCAGCTCGGCTTGAGCCGGGCCTACGTGGCGGGAGATATCGACTCCCCCGGGGACATCTTCGCTGCCTTCACTGCCTTGAGTTCAGCGGGGAAGTTCGCGGAGCCCGGCCCGTTCCGGCGGCCCACGGCCCGGGAAATGTGGACGCTGCTGCGCACGGCCGTCCGGCTGGGTGCGCTGGGCCCGAATCCGGCGCCGCCGCCAGAGGAGGCAAAGGTTGTAAAGAAGGGCCGGTTGCATTCGCGCCGGCGCGACTCGGCAGCCATTTCCCATCATTACGATGTGGGCAACGATTTCTACGCCCTGGTGCTGGGGCAGTCCATGGTCTACTCGTGCGCGGTCTGGCCGGACGGCAGCTACGGCACGGAATCCCCGGAGTCAGGCAACCTGCTCGCCGCAGGCCTGGACGAGGCCCAGGAGGAAAAACTGGACCTGGTGTGCCGGAAGCTGGGCCTGCGGCCGGGAATGCGGGTGCTGGACGTAGGCTGCGGGTGGGGAAGTTTCGCCCTCCATGCTGCCGGACAGTACGGCGCAACAGTGGTGGGCATCACCCTTTCCGCGGAGCAGGCAAACCTTGCACGCAAGCGGGCTGCCGAGGCCGGCCTGACGGAGCGGGTGGACATCCGGGTCCAGGACTACCGGGACATCGGGGACGGACCTTTCGATGCCATCAGCTCCATCGGGATGTCCGAACATGTGGGCAGGGAGCAGACGCCAGCCTACGCAACGGCCTTGTTCAGCCTGCTCCGGCCCGGCGGGCGGCTGCTGAACCATGCAATTTCCTGGAACGCCGGGCCCACCAAGCCGGATCCCGATTCGTTCATTCCCCGCTATGTGTTTCCGGACGGGGAGATGATCAGCCTTGGCGAGATGGTGTCCGCCCTGGAGGGCGCCGGATTCGAGGTCCTGGATGTGGAGGCGCTGCGGCGGCACTATGCGTTGACCCTCCGTGCCTGGGTCAGCAGGCTGGAGGCCAACTGGGACCACGCCGTGAAGCTGGCCAGCCTGGGCAGGGCGCGGGTGTGGCGGTTGTATATGGCTTCCAGCGCGCTTGGCTTTGAGAGCGGCCTGACGGGCGTCAACCAGCTCCTGGTTCAGCGGCCGGGCGGTGATGAGCCCCCGCTGAGGCGGACAGCCTGGCTCTGAAAGGGCTTCCGGCTTAACGCGAAAAAGGACGGTCCCGATGGGGACCGTCTCTTCCGATGCTCCTGTGCCTTCCGGCTTGTTGCAGGATGCCTACCGGTGGAGCTGAGGGGACTCGAACCCCTGACCCCCTGCATGCCATGCAGGTGCGCTACCAGCTGCGCCACAGCCCCGGACTTGCCGCTTTCGGAGTAACTCCCCGAAGCAACCTGTTCAGCTTAATGCACTTTCGCCCCGCACGCCAATCGTGGTGCCGTGTCCCGGACTGCGGTCCGTCCGGGCCTGCCGGCCGGGTCCGCGGGTCACAGCAACAAAAAATCCGCCGGAATCACAGTGATTCCGGCGGATTATTCGGTGGAGCTGAGGGGACTCGAACCCCTGACCCCCTGCATGCCATGCAGGTGCGCTACCAGCTGCGCCACAGCCCCGAACTATTGCTGCCCTGTCGAGCTTTTTCGGCTTTCCCCGAAGCAACTCAAATATCTTAGAACAGCAATTCCGAAAATTCCAAATCGGGCATATTCCGCGCGATTCCGCGGATTTATTCGGTCTCGGACCCTGCGGTGGCTTTGGCCGACGCGTCGTCCCCGAGCTGCAGGTCCACCACGGGGCAGTCCTTCCAGAGGCGTTCCAGGGCGTAGAACACCCGGTCCTCCTCATGCTGGACGTGGATGACAATGTCCGAGTAATCCAGCAGCACCCAGCGGCCACCGGAGCGGCCCTCACGGCGAACGGGCCGCAGGTCCTGCTTGGCGAGTTCTTCCTCAATGCCGTCAACAATGGCATTGACCTGGCGTTCGCTGGGTGCCGAAGCGATGAGGAAAACGTCGGCCAGGGCCAGCCGCTCGCTGACGTCCAAGGCAACAATATCCTGGGCAATCTTGTCCGCGGCTGCCCTGGCGGCGGCGCGGGCTATGGTGATGGACGATTCTGATGCAGTCACGTGACTCCTTGTTGGGTTAAATATGCAGTGGCCGACCGTTGCCGGCCGGCGGTTGGTGATCAGCGGGACATGCCGTTGATGATCAGGATGACGCCCGAGACCAGTGCCACGACGCCAAATGCCAGGACCAGGAACTGCAGGACCCTGGTCCTGTTCGCCCGGGCCAGTCCCGCCGTGGCTGCGTCCAGGGGATCCAGGCCGTGGGCGGACGAAGCCGGGATTCGAGGAAGGTCCTCGAAGAGGTCGTCTCCCTGCCGCTCTTCCGTCACTGCCACCTGCGGGAGCTCCGCGGCCCGGGCAGCAGCTTCAGCCCTGGCGATCACCTGCGAGCGGCCGGGTCCGGCATCAGCAGGGGCAGTGCGCTGGGGGCCTGGTGATCGCCGCTTCTTGGTACCGGAAGGCGTGACCTTGGTTCCCTGGCGTGTGGTGACCGGTACGTGCGAGGTTGCGGGCGGCTTCATGACGGGCCGGTCGATGCCGGGGACCTGCACGAATTCCAGCGGCGTGACCATGGCCAGATTGTTGGCAGTAGAGGGGGCGGGGCGTTGTCCGGCCGCCGGCTTCCCGGCCTGGTCCTTCTTGCCGGCATCCCCGGGACGCTTTCCGGCATCCCGCGAACGTCCCTGGACGGGATTTTTCGGAGGGGCCGCCGGAGCCGCCGGAACCGCGGGGGTACCGGCCTGCTCGGCCAGCTTTTGCTTGGCCATGGCCCGGCGGTTCATGACCGCCGCACGCTCCGCCAGGGCGATTTGCTCGGCCAGGATCTCCGGATCAACCGCTTCGGGATCCAGGGAGGCGATGTGCTCCATTCTCGCGATCTGGTTTTTGGCCTGCTCCGCGAGCAGGGACCGGGCCGCCAGCGCCTGTTCCACGGTCATGCCCTCGGGGCCCGGTGAACCGGCCTTAACGCCAGGGGTGGTTGTCCCGCCCTGACGGGCCTGCTCCCCCGCGCCGATGTTTTTCGCGTCGGTGGACGGGCCACTGCCCTGGCTGCTGCCGCTGTGACTGTCCTCGTGGCCGCTGTCCTTGTGGCTGACGCCATTCCGGGGCCCGTCCGTTGAACGCTGAGGAGTGGAAGCAGGCGAAGTGGAAGCAGGCGGAGTGGAAGCCAACGGCACAATGGGGTTAGCCGCAGTCAGCGCCTGTTCCTTGAGCTGCTGGAGGCGGAGCTGCCGACGGGTGGGAGGACCACCGGCGGAGAGCTGGCCTTCCTTTTCCTCCAGCTCCTTGATGGCGCGAAGGGCTGCACGGTCCCGCGCCCGGATCTGGGATGACCGCTGGGTGTTGGCCTGCCCGGCGGTCGCTCCGGCGGCACCGGGTCCCGAGGGAGCAACGGGCCCCGAGGGGGCAGCAGCACCCGGCGCACTAGCATCCGTCTTTAGGGCAGGCTGGAGCTGCTCCGTGCCCTTGGAAGCAGACTCCTGCTGGGCGTCCCTGGCCTTCCGGAGTTCCCGGCGGCTGCGGATGGGGGGCTGTTCCTGACTCATTGAGAACTCATTCAGTACTGGCTGGTTCACGTGCTAGGGACGGTGGGGCATCGGCTTCCGCGGCGGCTTCGTACAGGCCGTACTTGGCGATGTACTGCACGACGCCGTCCGGTACCAGGTACCAGACCGGATGGTTCGCGGCCACGCGCGCGCGGCAGTCCGTCGAGGAGATGGCCATGGCCGGGACCTCCAGGAGGCTGACGTCATCGCGTCCCATGCCGTCCAGGACATGCCCGGGCCTGGTGACCCCGACGAAATGGGCCAGCGACCACAGTTCGTCGATGTCCTTCCAGGAGAGGATCTGTGCCAGGGCGTCCGCCCCGGTGATGAAGAAGAGATCGGCGTCGGGGCGCTGGGCCCGGAGGTCGCGAAGGGTATCGATGGTGTACGTGGGACCTGGCCGGTCGACGTCCACCCTGCTGACCGTAAAGCGCGGGTTGGACGCCGTGGCGATGACGGTCATCAGGTAGCGGTGCTCGGGTTCGCTGACGTGCTTGTGGGACTTCTGCCACGGTTGGCCGGTGGGGACGAAAACCACCTCGTCCAGGTCGAATTCCGCCGCCACCTCGCTGGCAGCCACCAGGTGGCCGTGGTGGATGGGATCGAACGTCCCGCCCATCACGCCCAGCCGCAGCCTGCCGTTGGCACCCGAGCGGTGCAAAACGCGGGAAATGTTAGTGGCCCTGCCCGTGGTCGTGCTTGTTCGGGTGCTGGCGGTGCGGATCCGCGTGCTCCTCGGTGGCCGTGTGGCGGTTGCCCAGGTTGGAGTAGGACAGCGTGATGAACATCATGACCAGCAGGATGGCGAAGATGACCACACCGAAGACCCACGGCTCAGCCCACAGCGGCGCGAGTTCGTGTTCTTCGCCTTCGGCGACGGACGTGGCAATCTGCTGGAACAGCATGTTCTCCCCTTGGGCTCAAACGATTGTGGCAGCGGAAAGCTCCGCCGTTTCTGGCTTCTGGTCTATGTTACCGTGCGCTACCCGCGCACCTGGCCCTCACCCTGCACGATCCACTTCGTGGTGGTGAGTTCGGTCAGCCCCATGGGACCGCGGGCGTGCAGTTTCTGGGTGGAGATGCCCACCTCGGCACCCAGCCCCAACTCCCCGCCGTCGGTAAACCGGGTGGACGCATTGACAATGACGGCCGCGGAATCCACCTCGGCGATGAAGCGCTCGGCGTTGGACAGGTCATTGGTGAGGATGGCCTCGGTATGGCCGGTAGACCAGGTGCGGATGTGACTGACTGCCTCGTCGAGGCTGTCCACCATGGCAACCGCAAGGTCAAGGTCCATGTATTCGGTGGCCCAGTCCTCGTCGGTGGCCGGTTCGGACTCGATGGAGGCGGGAAGCGCGGCGCGGGTGCGCTCATCGGTGTGCAGCCTGACGCCGGCCTTACGCAGGGCGGCCGCTACGGCCGGGAGCACGCGTGAACCGGAGTGGACCAGGAGGGTCTCCACCGTGTTGCAGACGCTGGGCCGTTGCGTCTTGGCGTTCAGGAGGATCTCCACCGCCATGTCCTCGCTGGCCGACTCGTCGATAAAGATGTGCACGTTCCCTTCACCGGTTTCGATGACGGGGACGGCGGAGTTGGTGACGACAGTCTGGATCAACTCGCGGCCGCCGCGGGGAATCAGGACGTCCACCCTGCCGCGGGCCTTCATCAGGACATTGGCGCCGGCGCGGCCATACTGGTCGACCGTCTGGACCGCGTCTGCGGGCAGGCCCACGGAGTCGAGCGCTTCGCGCAGCACCCGCACCAACACCTCGTTGGTTGCCTGGGCGGCGCTGCCACCGCGCAGGATCACGGCGTTGCCGCTCTTGAGTGCCAGCCCGGCAATGTCCACCGTGACGTTCGGCCGTGCTTCATAGATGGCGGCCACCACGCCCATGGGGACGTTGACCTGGCGGAGGCGCAGGCCGTTGGGGAGTGTCTGCCCGCGCACAACGTTGCCTACGGGATCGGGCAGGTTGGCCAGGTTTTCCAGGGCTGACACCAGGCCCGCGATGCGGGTTTCCGTCAGGGTGAGGCGGTCCAGCATGGCAGCGGAGGTGCCGTTGGCCTTTCCTGCCGCCACATCCATGGCGTTGGCGGTGATGATGGATTCAGTGCTCTCCTGCAGGGCGGTGCCCACTGCGCGGAGGGCGCGGTCCTTCCATGCCCGGTTGGCCATGGCCATCCGCCGCGCCGCATGGCGGGAACGGTCGGCGATGGCGTGCACTGCTGCCTCGACGTCGCCGGAAGACAGCGGAATGTCAGCCGGGACCGGTGCTGCCGATGACTCAACGGGCTGCGTGGCGGCAGCGGTGTCTCCGGAATTTTCGGCAGTCTTGTGGATCAGGGCCTCAGTCATGTTCCAAGTTTAGGCGAGCCGGAAGCTCAGACCAGCACCAGGTCGTCAACATGAACAACTTCACGGTCGTAGCCGCTGCCCAGCGCCTCACCGAGGTCCCTGGTGGACCGGCCCAGCATCTGGGGCAGTTCCGCGGACGAGTAGTTCACCAGCCCGCGCGCAACCACCGTTCCGTCGGCACCTGCTATCTCCACGGCGTCGCCCGCTTCGAAATCACCGTGGACGGCGGAAATGCCGGCAGGCAGGAGTGACGTGCGGTGGTGGCGGATGGCCTTCACGGCGCCGTCGTCCAGCACGAGCCGTCCCTGGACGGAGGCCACGTGCGCCAGCCAGAGAAGGCGGACGGGCTTCCGGGCGCCGTTGACGGTGAACCAGGTGCCCACGTCCTCGCCGTTAAGGGCTGCGGCGGCGTTGGGCGTGGAAGTGACCAGGGCGTGGATGCCGGATCCCGCTGCCATGGACGCTGCCTCCACTTTGGTGAGCATGCCGCCGGTGCCGACGCCGGCCTTGCCGGTCTTGCCAATGGAGACGCCGTCGAGGTCGTGCGCCCCTTCCACAAGCGGGATCCGCTTCGCGCCAAGGGACGGCGGGCCGTCGTAGAGGGAGTCGACGTCGGACAGCAGGACCAGCGCGTCGGCGCGGACCAGGTGGGCCACGAGGGCAGCGAGCCGGTCGTTGTCGCCGAAGCGGATTTCATGCGTGGCTACGGTGTCGTTTTCGTTGACCACAGGGACCACGCCGAGGCTGAGCAGCCGGTTGAGGGCGCGGAACGCGTTGGTGTGCTGGCTGCGGCGCATCAGGTCTTCGGCGGTGAGGAGTACCTGGCTGACCGTCACGCCGTGGGCCCCGAAGGCCTGGGTGTAGCGGGCCATCAGCAGGCCCTGGCCCACGCTGGCGGCCGCCTGCTGGGTGGCCAGGTCGCGGGGCCGCTTGGCGAGCCCCAGTGGTGCGAGACCCGCCGCGATGGCACCGGAGGAAACCAGGATGATCTCTGTCCCGGTGTTGCGCTTGGTGGCCAGCGCGTCCGCGAGAGCGGTCAGCGATTCTTCCGAGATACCGCCCTTGATGCTGGTCAGCGACGACGAGCCCACCTTGACCACGATCCGGTGCGCGTTGGCCAGCACGCTCCTGTCCACGGACCGCGCCAGCGGTTCCGCGGACGCAGCCCTAGATGTCATCGTCTGCGCCCAGTCCACTCTCCTTGAGCGGCTTGGCAACCCTGCGGCTGCTCACGGATTCGGTCCAGATGCCGGCCTTGCGCTCCGCTTCGAGTTCAGCGCGGGCAGCGGCCCTGGCGTCCTTGCGTTCCTGCTGCTCTTCACGTTTCTGCCCACGCGTGGGGCGGTCGCCGATGTCTGCAAAACGGACGTCCGTCCCGCGTGGCGAAGCCAGCAGTTCGGCGCCTGCCATCATGGTGGGCTCCCAGTCGAAGACGACGCCGTCATCCTCGCCGATAACAACCGTGTCGCCCGGCTTGGCACCCTGCTTGAACAGTTCCGTCTCCACGCCGAGCTTGGCAAGCCGGTCGGCCAGGTAACCGATGGCTTCCTCGTTGGTGAAGTCGGTCTGCTTGACCCAGCGCACCGGCTTTTCGCCCAGCACGCGGAACAGCGGCTCAAGGCCCTTCTCCTCCCGGCGGATCCGGAACCCGGTTTCGTTGACGGCGCGGGGCTTGATGACCACAGGCTGGACCTTGGGCGGCGCGGCTGCCACCGCGTCCCGGGCTGCCTGCACGATTTCGGCCATCGCGAAGCCCAACTGGCGCAGGCCCTCGTGGCTGGTCGCGGAGATTTCGAAGACCCGGTAGCCGCGGGACTCGAGTTCCGGGCGGACGAATTCGGCCATGTCCTTGCCGTCGGGCAGGTCCACCTTGTTCAGGGCCACGAGGCGGGGACGGTGGTTCAGCGGAACCACTTCGCCGTCCTGGCCTGCGTAGCTCATGTCCACGGCGTACTTCTCCAGCTCGGCCTCAATCACGGCCAGGTCCGAGAGCGGATCGCGGTCTGCCTCAAGGGTGCCGCAGTCCAGCACGTGGACCAGGGCCGCGCAGCGCTCCACGTGGCGCAGGAAGTGGTGGCCCAGGCCCTTGCCTTCGCTGGCGCCTTCAATCAGCCCGGGCACGTCGGCAATGGTGAAGCGGACGTCGCCGGCCTGCACGACGCCAAGGTTGGGGACCAGCGTGGTGAACGGATAGTCGGCGATCTTGGGGCGGGCCGCGGACATGGCCGCGATCAGGCTCGATTTTCCGGCGGACGGGAAACCCACCAGGGCGATGTCCGCAATGGACTTCAGTTCCAGGACGACGTCGCTGGATTCGCCTTCGATGCCGAGCAGGGCAAAGCCGGGCGCGCGGCGCTTCTGGGAGGAGAGGGCGGCGTTACCCAGGCCGCCGATGCCGCCGGCCGCCGCCACGAATTCGGTGCCTTCGCCGACGAGGTCCGCCAGGACGGTGCCGTCCTTGGACTTGACCACGGTGCCGTCCGGGACGGGAAGGATGAGCGTCTCGCCGTTCTTGCCGCCGCGCCAGTCGCCCATGCCGGGGCCGCCGTTGGTGGCGTGGCGGTGGGGTGCGTGGTGGTAGTCCAGGAGCGTGGTGGTCTGGTGGTCCACGCGAAGGATCACGTCGCCGCCATTGCCGCCATTGCCGCCGTCGGGGCCGCCCAGCGGCTTGAACTTCTCGCGGTGGACGGAGACGCACCCGTGGCCGCCGGTACCGCCGGATACGTGCAGTACTACCCGGTCTACAAAGCTGGCCACGTGGATCTCCTCAGTGCTGTTTCCTGGACGCCCAAGGGCGCCAAGATGATTGTAATGCGGTTAAAAGAACAGTGGAGCGGACCATATGGCCCGCTCCACCGCTTCAGATCTGGTTGTTACTCTGCAGCTGCAGCAGCAACGATGTTGACGACGCGACGACCGCGGCGGGTACCGAACTCAACGGCGCCCGGGGTCAGTGCGAACAGGGTGTCGTCGCCGCCACGGCCAACGCCGGCGCCCGGGTGGAAGTGGGTGCCGCGCTGGCGGACGATGATCTCGCCGGCGGAAACTACCTGGCCGCCGAACCGCTTGACGCCGAGGTACTGTGCGTTGGAGTCACGACCGTTGCGAGTGGAGCTCGCGCCCTTTTTATGTGCCATCTGAAATGCCTGCCTCTAAATTCTGGGGAATCTGCTGAAAAACCTGAACAGTAACGGAAGGTTACTTGATACCAGTGATCTTGACCTTGGTCAGTTCCTGGCGGTGACCCTGGCGCTTCTTGTAACCGGTCTTGTTCTTGAACTTCTGGATCACAATCTTAGGACCACGGAGGTCCTGGAGGATCTCAGCCGTAACAGTTACCTTGGCCAGGTCAGCAGCGGCGGAGGTGACCTTGTCACCGTCAACCAGGAGCAGTGCGGGCAGCTGAATGGTGCTGCCAGCTCCACCGGCGACGCGGTTCAGGGTAACGAAGTCTCCAACGGAAACCTTCTCTTGGCGGCCGCCTGCGCGGACAATCGCGTACACCACTTGGGAACTCACTTCTCTCGACGTTTATTACAAATTTGCGTGCGGAACCCGGTTCCATGATTGGGTGGGCTCTCGCTGTGCCTCAACGCCGTGGGGTCATAACCCAAGTGTTGGCGTAAGCACCGAAGATCTAGAATACGCTAGTTTTGGCTTCGGCCGCAAATGAGGCTGGTTCCGGCGGGTTGTCTGTGATAGGCACCACAGCCCAGGTCCACGCCCTTACCTGTGCCCCACCATAGTACCGGCGGGACGCGCCACCAGGTGTCAGGAATGAATGCGCGGCGCGTCGAAAAAGTCCACTTCGAGGCGGCAGGACTGCCTGAACGCCGTCACCATGGCATCCCGGTCCCCCGCGGAAGCAGCGCGGCCGGCCCCGTCCACCATGGCAACCGCCGTGCGGGTGGCGGCAGCGAAGTCCTCGTCCGCGTACGTGCGCAGCCACTCGGCGTAGGGGTGGCCGCTTGGTTCCCCGGCAGCCACGAACTGGGCGTGGAGTGTTGTGCCCACCTCGGCATACAGCCAGAAGCAGGGCAGGACTGCTGCGGCCAGCACGGCGTAACTGCCCGACGCCGATGCCGCCGTCAGGTGGTCCACGTAGGACTTGGTCACGGGTCCTAGCTGCGGCTCAACGGTCCGTGTACTGAGCCAGGAGCGGTGCAGCTCAGACTCCACCTCCAGGCACTGTGCGGCGGAACGTGCCCAGAAGAGCTGCTCCTCTTCGGTGGGGGCCAGTGCACTGGTCCGCGCGAGCACCCGTGAGTAGCCGTTGAGGTAGATGGCGTCCTGGGCGAGGTAGTAGGCAAACTCCTTCTCCGGCAGGCTGCCGGAAACCAGGCCGCGGATGAAGTCCAGCGCGTAGATGTCCTCGAGGTCCTTTGCGGCGCCCGCCCAGAGCTGCGCCGCGAAGCTCCCCTTCCCGCGCACCGCGGGCACGTGATGGAAGTGGTGCACGGGCCCGTTGCCGGCCCCCACCTCCAGGGGCTCCGAGGCCTCCAGCGCGCCGGCAAGCCAGGGCTTGACCTCGCGCAGGGCTGCCTCCCAGTCCCCCACCCGGGCCTGGACCGTGGCCATGGCCGCCGACAGGGAGCATCCGGTGCCGTGGCTGTTCACTGTTGCCACCCGCTGTCCGGGAACCACCACCACGTCCCTGGACAACAGGCCTGCGGTGTTAACGAGGGCGTCGGGGCATTCGGCCCCTACGAGGTGCCCGCCCTTGACCAGAACCGTGGCTCCCGTGGCGGCGGAAAGATTCCGGCCCTGTTCCAGGGCGCCTTCCCAGGTCTCCTGCACGTCGCCGCCCACAAGCATGGCGAGTTCAGCCAGGTTGGGCGTGATGAGGTGCGCCAGCGGCAGCAGGCCGCGAAGCGCGGCTTCGGCGGATTCCTGGAGAAGCCGGTCGCCGCTGGTGGCCACCATGACAGGGTCCAGGACCACGACGGCGGGACGCACCTTTTCGAGCCACGCACGGACGGCGTCGATCACCCCGGCATCGCCCAGCATTCCGATCTTCACGGCGTCGATACTGATGTCGTCGCTCAGGGCATCGAGCTGCTGGGTGAGGAAGGCGGCGGGGGGAACGTGCACGCCGCGCACGCCGCGGGTGTTCTGCGCGGTGAGGGCAGTGATGGCGGCCATTCCGTAACCGCCGTGGGCGGCGATGCTTTTCAGGTCCGCCTGGACGCCGGCCCCGCCGGAAGGATCGGATCCGGCAATGGAAAGCACCCGGGGCGTGTCGCGGTACTCGCGGACGGGGGCTGCAGACGCAGAAACAGCTGCAGGCCCGGAAGCGGGCGCAAGTGTGCGCTGGATGGTGGCAGTGGGCATTGCAAAGGTGGAAGACAAGAGACATCCCTTCGCCGGTGCTAGCCGGACAGGTTCAACGGGTCTGGATCTCAGCCGGCTCTCTGCGCGGCACCCCGTGTCGGTTCCCCAGCCTAGCTTTTTTGCGGTCCACAGCGTGAAGGTGACACAGTGCGACCGGAGCGGGGTGGATCGCCGGTGTTCAATGCGGGTGTTCAAGAGCGCTGCGGAACGCGCCTTAAATGACGGATGCCCGGCCGGCCACTGTCTGTGGCCGGCCGGGCATCCGCTCAATGCTCTCCCTGGGTTCGCGATTCCTGGAGCTCCGGTCCCTGGAGATTCCGTTCCTGGAGCTCCGGTTCCTAGAGCTCCGAGGCGGGAACCCCGACACCGAGGATAATCGGTGCGTCCGACGGCTTGCTGCTGGCCGGCTTGGAAGCACCCGCCTGGTCCGCTCCCGGTGCCTTGGCGGCGTGGGAATGCCCGGCCGAGGCGGCGGGAACATTCTCGTGCTGCTGGACCGAGGTCTCGTTGGCTGCTCCCTGTGCGCGGCTGGCACTGCGGTTGCGGCGTGCCCTGCGCGGGCGTGACTGCTCCAGGGTGTGGTCGGAGTAGTCCTTCTCCGCTGCGGCGGCCACCGGTCGCTGCTGCGGCTGGACGTTGGCCGGTTCCCGCTGTTCCGGGGCCTGCTCCTGCTCGGGGGTCTGCTCCGGGGCAAGAGCCTGCTGGGGAGCCTCTTCCGCCCCGCGCTGTACCGGCTGCCCCGCCGGCGTTTCAGCTGCCGGGACGGGCTCGCCCAGATGGGCGAAAGCCGCGGCAAGGCGGTCCAGGGTGAGGGCGGGCTTTGGCTGCTGCTCCTCTGCGTGCTCCACGAAGGGCAGGACGACTTTTTCTCCGCCAAAGGTCAGGACGGCAGCGGGCCTGGACGCATCGCCGTCGTGCTTCTCCGTTTCTGCAGGCGCTGGAGGCTGGGCCTGCGTTGCCTGCCTGGCGGCAGCCAACTCATCGTCATGCAGGTGGGCAGCGTGCGCAGCTGCCGCGATGTTGGCAAGGGCCAGCCTGGTGGCCTCCGCTTTCGCGTGCCGCTCGGCGTCCGTCGGATCAGGGTGGACCGTGTGGACGTGGACGGCAGCTGCGCACGCTGCCCACCTGCATGACGATGAGTTGGCTGCCGCCAGGCAGGCAACGCAGG
>NZ_JBJURL010000195.1:0-707 GCF_046097905.1 Pseudarthrobacter sp. NKDBFgelt
GCCTGCGGCTCCGTCTCGACGACGGCCACCACAGCCTGCGTCCCGGAAGGGCCCACGCCGACGACGGCCGCCAGCCCGACGCCGTCCAGCCGTTCGATGGCCTGTTCTGCGCCCACCGGAGTCACCACGGCGTCCGGCGCGGTGACGACATGGGCCAAACGCCCTTCCACCCAGAGCCGGCCGGCACTGTCGAAGTGTCCGACGTCGCCGGTACGGTGCCACCCCGCCGTGCGGCTGCTCTCACGCTGGGTCAGCCAGAGCCTGTCATAGGTTTCCTTCACATGCGGGGCGCCCACCAGGATCTCGCCGGTGACCCCCGGCTCCGTGACAGGGGTGTTGCCGGGGGCGGTGCCGTCCGCAGTGAGCGGGATGACCGCTACGCGGGCGCCATGCACCGGCAGGCCCACACACACGCCGTTGCCCGCCCCTGCCATGTGTCCGGCAGCAGCGTCTGCCGCGGCGGTACGGATCTGTTCAAGGCTGATGTCCGTGACGGGCAGCGCCTCGGTCATTCCGTAGGGGGTATGCAGCGAGGCGCGGGGCACCAGCCGCTGCATCGCCGCGAGGAGTGTTTCGGCCACGGGGGCGCCGGCCGAGAGGAGAAGCTCCACGCGGTCCAGGGCCTGCTGGCCGGCCTGGCCCAGGCCGTTCCGTGTGGCGAGGACGTTGCGCAGCGCCGCGGGGGAGGCGAAGACTACGGTGGCGTC
>NZ_JBJURL010000196.1:0-676 GCF_046097905.1 Pseudarthrobacter sp. NKDBFgelt
GCGTAGCTGCAGGGCCGCCGTCGGGAGCTGTGCCGTCCTACCACCGGCCCGACCCCCGGGACCCCGTGGCCTCCATGGAGCGGCAGGCGCTCGAGGTTGCCCTGCAGGAGCCGTCGCTCCTGCAGGGCGGGGTCTGGGAACGCTTTTCCGCCGCCCGCTTCGCCACCCCCGCCTTCCAGGCCGTCCACGACGCCATGCGGGCCACGGATCCCGCCCTCACTGCCGACCCCGTCCGGTGGGTTGAGCATGTGATGCACGAGGTTCCGGAACCATTGCGGCCCCTGGTATCCGAGCTTGCTGTTGTTCCGTTGCCCGCCAGCACCGAGGAAGCCGTGCAGAAGTACTGCCGGGACATCCTCTCCCGGCTGTTCGAGCTTCAAATTACCCGGGTCAAGGCGGACAAGATGGGCCAGCTCCAGAGGCTGGACCCCGCGGCTGATCCGGAAACGTACCAGCGGCTCAACCGTGAACTGATGATGCTGGAGATGGAACGCCGGGCGCTCAGGTCTGACGCCTGATCTGATGTTTCTGAGGTCCAGGACCCCTCGGTCCCGTCCCCGATTTCGCTTCCAGCCGGGGTCTTTGCTAGGCTAATACCCGCTTCATTCCTCCTTAGCTCAATTGGCAGAGCATTCGACTGTTAATCGAAGGGTTGCTGGTTCAAGTCCAGCAGGAG
>NZ_JBJURL010000024.1:0-50133 GCF_046097905.1 Pseudarthrobacter sp. NKDBFgelt
GCGCCATTGGTGAGCCACTTAGACTCCTTCTACCCGCAGAACGGATGTAACTGAATTGATGACGTCCAGGCCCTTCACGGCCTCGACGGTGGCCGCAAGGGCAGCCTCTGACGCACGGTGGGTGACGATCCGCAGCTCGGCGGATTCCACGTTGGACTCCGCGTCGCGGTGGATGGTCTGCCGCATGATCTCGATGGACACGCCATGCTCGGCGAAGAGCTGGGCAATCCTGGCCAGGACGCCGGGCTGGTCGGCGACGTCGAGCCCGATGTAGTAGCTGGTGACGGCCGCGTCGATCGGCAGCGCCGAAACCTGGCCGGTGGTGGTTTCCGTCCGGCCCGGGCCGCCCAGGACCAGGCTGCGCGCGGCCGAGACAAGGTCGCCCAGGACAGCGGACGCCGTGGGGGTACCACCGGCTCCCTGTCCGTAGAACATCAGTTCGCCGGCGTTCTCGGCTTCGATGAACACTGCGTTGAAGGCGCCGTGGACGGCGGCCAGCGGGTGCTCGCGCGGAAGCAGCGTGGGGTGCACGCGCACGGAGACGCCCTCGCCGCCGCCTGTTTCTGTGTCTGCAACATTAAGCTTTTCCGCAATCGCCAGTAGCTTGATGACAAAGCCGGCGTCCTTGGCCGCGGCGATGTCCGCCGCGGTCACCGAGGTGATTCCTTCGCAGTGGACGTTTTCCAGGGCAAACCGGGTGTGGAAGGACAGCGAGGCAAGGATGGCGGCCTTTGCGGCAGCATCGTGGCCTTCGACGTCGGCAGTGGGGTCCGCCTCTGCGTAGCCAAGTCGCTGCGCTTCGGCGAGGGCATCGGCGAACTGCGCTCCGGTGGTGTCCATCTGGTCAAGGATGAAGTTGGTGGTGCCGTTGACGATGCCCAGGACGCGCGTGATGCGGTCGCCGGCAAGGCTGTCGCGGATGGGCCGCAGGATAGGAATGGCGCCGGCAACGGCGGCCTCATAGGAAAGCTGGACGCCCGCCTTGTCAGCCTCCTCGTGCAGGGTGGGGCCGTCCTGCGCCACGAGCGCCTTGTTGCCCGTGACAACGCAGGCACCGTTGCGGAGTGCAGAGAGGATCAGCGTGCGGGCAGGCTCGATGCCGCCCATCAGCTCGATCACCAGGTCCGCGTCCTTCACCAGGGTGTCGGCGTCGGTGGTGAAGAGCTCCTGGGGAAGGTCCACGTCGCGCTGGGCGTGGACGTTGCGCACGGCGATGCCGCTCAGCTGCAGCTTCGCGCCCGCGCGGGCGGCAAGGGTGTCGGCGTCCTCAATGAGAATCCGCGCAACCTGGGCCCCAACGTTGCCACAGCCCAGCAGGGCCACTTTCAGGGTTCGCAATTCGGTCATTCAGACTCCCATGTCGCGGTTGAGCAGATCTTCTTCGGTTTCCCCGCGGACAATCAGCCGGGCAGATCCGTCGCGCACCGCGACAACGCCCGGCCGGGCCAGATAGTTGTAGTTGCTTGACAGGGCCCAGCAGTAGGCGCCGGTACCCGGTACAGCAAGCAGATCACCGGCTGCCACGTCCTCGGGCAGATATACATCTCTAACAACTATGTCGCCGCTCTCGCAATGTTTGCCCACCACGCGGGACAGCTGCGGGCCGGCTGTGGAAGTGCGGGACGCCAGGATTGCCGAGTAATCCGCGTCGTACAGCACCGGGCGGGCGTTGTCGCTCATGCCGCCGTCCACCGAAACATAGCGGCGCGGATACGTAACGTTGTTGCCGCCGTCACTTGCCCCTGCCTCGGCGGGGGCGTCAACGCGTACGGTCTTCAGCGTTCCCACTTCATAGAGGGTGAACGTGGTGCTGCCCACGATGGCGCGGCCGGGTTCGATGGAGATGCGGGGAGAGTCAATGCCCAGTTCAGCGCAGGTGGAACGCACGACGGCGGCCATCGCCTCCGCAATTTCCGCTGCGGGGCGTGGGGTGTCCACAGACGTGTAGGCAATGCCGTAGCCGCCGCCAAGATCCAGTTCGGGCAGGACGATGGAGTACTTTTCCTGCATGGCGGCGAGGAAGCGGAGGAGCTTCTGGGCGGCCAGGGCAAAACCGTCCGGTTCGAAGATCTGGGAGCCGATGTGGCAGTGCAGCCCCAGCAGTTCGATGCCCGGATGCGCCGACGCAGCCGCGACGGCTTCCTCGGCAGCTGACAGGCCGGCCTGTTCAGTGGTGTCCGCTGCCATGGAAAGGCCGAACTTCTGGTCCTCGTGGGCAGTGGCGATGAACTCGTGGGTGTGGGCGTGTACGCCGGGCGTCAGCCGCAGCATCACTTTGGCCTGTTCCCCCCGGCGTTCGGCGATGTCGCCCACCCGGACCAGCTCGCCGAGGCTGTCCACCACAATCCTGCCGAGCTTCATGTCCAGTGCACGGTGGATCTCGAGGTCGGACTTGTTGTTGCCGTGCAAGGCAACGTCTGCGCCGGGTATGCCGGCCTTTGCCGCGACAGCAAGCTCACCGCCGGAAGCAGTATCCAGCCGGAGGCCCTCCTCTTCGACCCAGCGCACCACGGCGGTGCACAGGAACGACTTGCCGGCATAGTAGACGTCCACTCCCCCGCAGATATCGGCAAACGCATTGTTGAATGCATCGCTGAAGGCGCGTGCCCTGGCGCGGAAATCGTCCTCGCTCATGACGAACAGTGGTGTCCCGTACTGCTGCTGAAGCTCGCTGACCGGAATGCCGCCGACGGTGAGTTCGCCGGAATCGTTCCGGGCTGCGTCCTGTGCCCACATCTTGGGCTCCAGGGTGTTCAGGTCGGCAGGAACCGAAAGCCATTCGGGTGCCAGCGGGGAGTCTTTGCTCTGCGGTGACATGGGGGTCACATCCGTTCCGGGGCGGAGACACCCAGCAGATCGAGACCGTTGGCCAGCACCTGGCTGGTGGCGTCGTTGAGCCACAGCCGGGTGCGGTTGACGTCAGTCACCGCTTCGTCGCCCATCGGCGCAATACGGCAGGCGTCATACCAGCGGTGGTAGGCACCGGCAATCACTTCAAGGTGCCGGGCCACCCGGTGCGGCTCGCGCAGTTCGGCGGCTTTGGCCACGATCGAGGGGTAGCTGCCCAGGTAGGAGAGCAGCTCGTTCTCCGTGGCGTGGTCCAGCAGGGAAGCGTCAAAGGAGTCCGTGCCGTCCACCTGGCGTTCCACACCGGCGGCCACGGCGTTCCGGGCGGCGCCGCGGGAGCGGGCGTGCGCGTACTGCACATAGAACACCGGGTTTTCGTTGCTGTGCTTCTTCAGCAGCTCCGGATCGAGGGTCAACGGCGAATCCGCAGGGAACCGGGCCAGGGAGTAGCGGACAGCGTCCTTCCCGAGCCAGTCGATCAGGTCCTTGAGCTCGATGATGTTTCCGGCCCGCTTGGACAACTTGGCTCCGTTGACGGACACGAGCTGTCCGATCAGCACCTCGATGTGGAGCTCGGGATCGTCGCCGGCGCAGGCCGCAATGGCTTTGAGCCGGTTGATGTACCCGTGGTGGTCCGCGCCGAGCAGGTAGATCTTCTCGGTGAAGCCCCTGTCCTTTTTGGACAGGTAGTAGGCGGCGTCCGCGGCGAAGTAGGTGGGTTCGCCGTTGGCGCGGATCATCACCCGGTCCTTGTCGTCGCCAAAGTCCGTGGTCCGCAGCCACACCGCACCGCCGTCGTCGAACACGTGGCCCTGCTCGCGCAGCCGCGCCACGGCACTTTCGATGGCGCCGGCGTCGTGCAGTTCCTGCTCGGAGAAGAAGACGTCGAACTCCACGCCGAAGTCCGCAAGGGTGGCCTTGATGTCCTTCATCTGCGCCTGGTAGGCAGCGGCGCGGATGACCGGGAGGGCCGCTACTTCCGTCAGTTCGCGGATGTCCGGGTGCTCGGTAAGCACCTCGTGGCCAAGGTCGGCGATGTACTGTCCGGGGTAGCCGCCGTCGGGCACGGGAAGCCCGTGGAGCCGGTTGTAGACGGAGTGGGCGAAGACGTTCATCTGCGTGCCGGCGTCGTTGATGTAGTACTCGGCGGTGACCTCGGCACCGGAGGCGCGCAGGACGCGGGCGATCGCATCCCCCAAGGCTGCCCAGCGGGTGTGCCCGATGTGCAGGGGCCCGGTGGGGTTGGCGGAAACGAACTCCATGTTCACGGTGTGGCCGGCGAGCGCCGAGTTGGTGCCGTACTGCTTTCCGGCTTCGACAATCGCCTTGGCGAGCGCACCGGCAGCAGCGGCGTCCACAGTGATGTTCAGGAACCCCGGCCCGGCGATGTCCACGGCGGACACGCCGTCGATGGACTTCAGCCGTGCGCTGAGGATCGTGGCGAATTCCCGTGGGTTTGTGCCCGCCTGCTTCGCCAGCTGAAGGGCGATATTGGTGGCCCAGTCTCCGTGGTCCCTGTTCTTTGGACGCTCCACGCGCACCTCGTCAGGCACAGCTGATGCAGGAAGGGCGATGTCGCCGGCGGCGACGGCTTCCTTCAGGCAGGCGGATATGGCGAGGGAGAGTTCTTCGGGAGTCACCCCTCTAGCCTACCGGGGGCCCAGTAACAGCAAGTAATTCAAGGCGTTTCCGATGCCTGGTGGTCCACAGGAAACGGTGAAGGCGGTCACAGGTTGAACCAATACGCTGGGTTTGGCGTTGACAACACCGTAACCACCCAGCAGTTCCTGCCCCGCCCACCGACGAAACGAGAGCCCTGATGAGACCCTCAGTCCGTAAAAGTGTCTATGCCGGAATCGCCGGCCTGTCCCTGGCCGGAACGGTGGCCGCCTGCGCCCCGTCTGCCGGAGACTCCTCGCCCGCGCCCGCAGCCTCCGGCAGCAGCACCACCGGAGGCAGTCCCTCGCCCGGCGCATCAACGCCGGCCGGCAGTGGATCCGGCTACAAGGACGGCACCTACAGCGCGGATGGAACGTACGTCTCGCCGAACGGTACCGAAACTGTGGGTGTGGAGCTGACCCTGGCGTCCGGGGCCGTCACGGACGTGCAGATCACCCAGCACCCGTCCAACCCGAACACCCGCAAGTTCCAGGGCGAGTTCGCCGGCGGGATCGCCGGGCAGGTGGTGGGCAGGAACATTGATGAGCTCAATGTTTCCAAGGTTGCCGGTTCCTCCCTCACCAGCGGCGGCTTCAACCAGGCAGTGGAGCAGATCAAGTCGGAGGCCAGGTAGGACGTGCCGGGCGGCGGCTGGGAGGAGTTTGCGTTTGAGGGGATCGGCACGCACTGGGAGATATCCTCGCCCCGGCCCCTCGATCCCCTCCTGCGGGCGCGCCTGCTCGGCCTGGTGGAGCGGTTCGACGCCGACTGGTCCCGGTTCAGGGCGGATTCCCGCGTCAGTGCCATGGCCAGGGATCCCGGCAGGTATGACTTTCCGGCGGAGGCTGGTGCATTGGGGCAGCTGTACCGGACTCTTTATGAGGTTAGCGGCGGGGCCATGACGCCGCTCATCGGACCCAGCCTGGAGCGTTTGGGCTACGACGCAGGCTACTCCCTTCGCCCCTCCGGGTCCGCGCTGCCGGCGCCGGCCTGGGACGATGTGCTGGAGTGGGCAGGCAGCACCCTCACCACCGGGGCTCCCGTTGTGCTGGACATCGGCGCTGCCGGCAAAGGGCTGCTGGTGGACCTGGTGGCTGCCGAACTGGAGGCGGGAGGCATGGACGCGTTCATCGTTGATGCCAGCGGAGACCTGCTGGCGCATGGGCCGGATCCCGTTCCGGTGGCACTCGAACATCCGTACAACCCAACACAGGCCATAGGGGTGGTGCAGCTGTCGGGCCGGGCGCTGTGCGCCTCCGCGGCCAACCGGCGCGCCTGGGGGGACGGCCTGCACCACATCCTGGACGGAAAGACCGGCCGGCCTGTCAGGACCGCCGTGGCAACGTGGGCGCTGGCAGACACCACGATGCTGGCCGACGCCCTGGCAACGGCACTCTTCTTTGTCCCCGGCGCCGAGCTCCAGCGGGCCTTCGACTTCTCCTGGCTGACCGTTTTCTCGGACGGAAGTGCAGCCCACTCCGCAGAGTTTGAAGGGACACTGTTCACATGAGCCCTGTTGAAACGCCGAAGGCCCCGCCGGGCGCCTCCTTGGGCGCGCGGTTGGACACCGCGCTGGGCCGGTTCACCATGTACCGGCTGGTCCTCCTTGTCCTTGCAGTCCTGGCTGTGTGCAGCCTGGTGCTCAATGCCCTTGGGTGGCTGACGTTCGGTATTCCCGAAATGCTGGCGCACCTGGTGCTGTGCCTCGGCCTGACGTACGCGTCGAACAGGGCGCTGGCGCCACTGTTCCGGGTCCGGCCGCACTCCGAGTCCTCGCTCATCACCGGCCTGCTGCTGTACTTCCTGTTCTGGCCCTCGTTCGCCCCGCTGGACGTGGCAGGTGTGGCGTTGGCCTGCGTGCTGGCGTCGGCATCAAAGTATGCGCTCGCCTGGCGCGGCCGCCACATCTTCAACGCCGCCGCGGCGGGAGCCTTCATGGCCGGGCTCACCGGGCTCAATATCGCAACCTGGTGGGCAGCCACCCCTGCCATGCTGTGGGTGCTGGTGCCCGGCGTCCTCCTGGTCCTGCACAGAACCCGGAAGTTCCTGATGGCCTCCGTGTTCCTTGCGGTGGCCACCGCCATCATCACTGCGGAACTACTGCAGGCCGGAATGTCCGTTGGCATGGCGTTGTGGCAATCCCTGGCACAGCGGCCGCTGCTGTTTTTTGTTGGCTTCATGCTCACCGAACCACTCACGCTGCCGCCTCGGAGGTGGCAGCAGCTGGCACTGGCTGCTGTTGTTGGCGTGGTGTTCGCCGTCCCCTACAACTTCGGTTTCCTGGCCAATTCTCCGGAGGCAGCGCTGCTGCTGGGCAATGTGATCGCGTTCCTGATGGGGCAGCGGGGCAGGGTGCTCCTCCGTTTCACCGGAACCAGTCCTTTGACGCCCAGCACCACCGAGTTCAGTTTCGAGCCGTCCCGGCCTGTCCGCTTTGTGCCTGGGCAATACATGGAGCTGGACCTTCCGCACGCAAAATCGGACGGAAAGGGACGACGCCGGGTGTTCAGCCTGACGGGTTCGCCCAGTGAACGCCTGGTCAAGTTTGGGGTGCGGACCGCGGAGCCCCTGTCCGCAGCCAAGAAGGTCCTCCTGTCGCTGAACCCGGGAGACGAGGTGACGGCCACGTCGGTTGGAGGGGATTTTGTCCTCCCCCGCGATCCGCGCAAGCCTGTCCTGCTGATTGCCGCCGGGATAGGCGTCACGCCCTACCTTTCACACGTGTCCTCCGGAGGGTTGCGGGAGCGGGATGCAGTGCTGCTCCTGCTGGCCAGGAGCGCGGACGAGGTTGCCTATGCGGATGAGTTGCGGGCGGCCGGCATCCGCGTCCTGGTCCGCGTGGCGGATGGTTCCGTGCCGCCGTCGGGATTGGCCGGCGCGTCCTGGGATGGCACGCGGGTGGACGGCGAGGCCATCCGTGCCCTGGTCCCCGACGTCGCCGGCCGGGAGGTGTACGTCTCGGGATCCCCTGCGAGCGTTGCGTCACTGCGGCGGGCCGCCAAACAGGCCGGGGCGGCAAAAGTCCACGTTGACTCGTTCTCCGGCTACTGACTTTTCACCGCTGGGAGGCGCCTGGGGCAGTGCGGCCGCGCCGATTTTCACTTGCGGGCCACCTTACTGCTAAGCTCTAGGACGTCCCGCCGGCAACGGCAGGAACCCCGGATTGCCCTCGTAGCTCAGGGGATAGAGCGTCTGCCTCCGGAGCAGAAGGTCGTAGGTTCGAATCCTATCGAGGGCACCAACGAGAACCACCAGAAATCACGGATTTCTGGTGGTTCTCTGCATTTCGGCGGGTGCTGCATTCAACTCGCACCCCGGGCCCGGGACTCCTCCCGTGGGAACTATTGGCCAGGGCTGTGAATTAAACCTTTCAGCAGTGCACCCCCTTTCCCATCACCGGAGCACTGCCACCCAACGAGAGGCGCGTCATCGTAGGCCGAAACGCCGTGACCAGCACGAAAGTTCCCGGGCCGGCCCTGCCCCGGGAGCTGGCCAGTCCCAACGCCGATGTCCCGTTGCGGCCTACCTGTGGGGTCCCATGCTGAGCCGCGACAGAACTCAAGGAAGCCGGCGCGGGCCGCTTCGACTGCTCCCGGGGTTTCTTGTTTTTGTGCTGTTCGCATCAGCGCTGGTAATCCTTGGGCCGGGCCTGCTCAGCGGTTGGCGGGGCGCCGGCGGTTCGCTGGTGTGGAACCCGGAGTGCATTGTGGAGACCCCTGACGGAAAGGTAGGTCTCAACCGTGAGGAGGCGCAACGGGCCACAACAGCCGTCGCACTCCTGGCCCGCGGTGTGGAGTCACCGGACACCTCCGGCATCGACGCGGCGGTGTTGCAGCAGCTGGCCGCCGGCCCACCCGGGGACGCCGGTCCTTCCCTCAGCTGCCGGGGCTCGGCCGCCTCGGGCCTGGTGGAACAACAGCTGGGTGACACCGGCCTGACACCCCGTGCCGAGCGGCTGCGCGGAGCCATGACCGAGGTGTTCGGCACCCAAAGCCTTGGAGGGTTCGCGCCAGGCGGCGTCGGCCAGGGACATGGAGCTGAGTCCACGCACTACGACGGCCGGGCTGTCGATGTGTTCTTCCGCCCGGTGACCGGGGAGAACCGGCGTGCGGGGTGGATGCTGGCCCACTGGCTGGTCGCCCATGCCGACGAGCTGGACATCCAGTACGTCATTTTCGACGACCGCTTCTGGAGCGTGCACAGCTCCCGGGGGCTATGGCAGGAGTACCGCGCACCCGAGCCCCGCAACGAGATCCTGCGCCACCTCGACCACGTCCATGTGGACGTGCTGGCCGGAGGGTCCTGACCACGGTCCGGGAACGGGACGGATTCAGTCTGGATTCTGTCTGGATTCGTACCGCAGACCAGGTGCGGCGTGAGCCTGCCAAGGATTGTCGGTGGCTCCTCGTAGTCTGAATTCACCAAGTTGAGGGGGTACGCCATGCACGGTCCGTTCTGTTCCATCGTCCCGCCATACATGCTGAGAAGGCTGGCCAAACAGGGTGCGCCGGAGTTTTCGTCGGCGGCCAGGGCAGCCAGGGAAGCTCTAGGCCATGTCGAATCGTTTCGTTCAGCGCGGGCCCAGCCCGTACCGGACGTTCCGGCAGGCGTCCGCCCGGCCAAGCCCGGACCACCGCACCGGACCGTCTTTGACGCAAACAGCGCGGAAATTCTCCCTGGCACGCTGGTGCGCAAGGAAGGCGAGGCACCTGTCGGCGACCCTGCGGCCGACGAAGCTTATGACGGGCTTGGCCACACGCACCGGCTCTACGCCGACGTGTTCGGACGGAACTCCATCGACGGACGGGGGCTGCCCCTGAACGCCACGGTCCACTTTGGCCAGTTTTACGACAACGCCTTCTGGGACGGGAAGCAGATGGTTTTCGGCGACGGGGACGGTGAAGTCTTTGAACGGTTCACAAAATCCCTGAGCGTCATCGGGCACGAGCTCGCCCACGGCGTTACCCAGTTTTCAGCTGCGCTCGTGTACCGGAACCAGGCCGGTGCCCTCAACGAATCCATGTCCGATGTCTTCGGCGCGCTGGTGGAACAGTACGTCAACAACCAGTCCGCTGCTGAGGCCAGCTGGCTTATTGGCGAGGGCATCTTCACACCTGATGTGGAGGGCCGCGCCCTGCGCTCCCTGAAGGCCCCCGGAACGGCGTACGACGACGACGTGCTGGGCAAGGACCCCCAGCCGGACTCAATGGACACCTACGTGAGGACCAGCGCGGACAACGGCGGCGTCCACATCAATTCCGGCATCCCCAACCGTGCCTTCTACCTGGTAGCGGAGTCTCTTGGCGGCAACGCCTGGGACTCCCCCGGGCGCATCTGGTACGAGACGCTCACCGGCGGATCGCTTCCGCCTGCCGCCACCTTCAGGGTCTTTGCCCGCGCCACGGCTGCGTCTGCCCTGGAACTCTTCGGTTCCGGGTCCCCCGAGCATGACGCCGTACAGCTGGCGTGGGAAACTGTGAAGGTCAAGCTTTAACGGACGCCCGGCCGGCGCTTTTCGGCCGTCCGGGCTGTAGGGGAAGCCCAAGGACCAGGCCATGAAGATCAGCGTTGAGCGCACCGGAGGAATCGCCGCAATACCAAGGGTGTGGACGGTGGAAGCCCGTTCCGAGACCGCTCTCAACCAGTGGCAGCCCATTGTTGAGGCGTGCCCGTGGGATTCGGTGCCCAGGACACCACGGGCCGCTGCGGAGAAGTTCGCCGGGCAGCAGCCGGACAGGTTTATTTATGCCATTCGGGCGGGGCAGCACCGGGCTGCACTTCCGGAGCAGGCAGTCACCGGGCCATGGCGGGTCCTGGTGGACAGCGCCCGGGAAGCGGCTGAGGCATCGCGCGCCCAGCGGCGGCAGGACGGGGCATCCCCCGGCTGAGTGGTCCGGAAAGCCGGGCTGCGGCCGGAGTCCGGACCGCTTGTGCCAGGCAGGAGCTACCCCACCCCGGCCAGCTGGCCGCGGAAGGCCCGGCGGTATGACTGCGGACTGGTGTCCAGGACCCTGGCGAAGTGGTGGCGCAACAGGACAGGATGCCCGAAGCCTGACTCCCTGGCGATCTCGTCGATGGTGAGATCAGTGGATTCAAGGAGCTCCTGGGCGCGGAGAACACGCTGCGAGTTAAGCCAGGCGGCGGGGGTGGCTCCAGTCTCCGACCTGAACCGCCGTGCAAAGGTCCTCGGCGACATGTGGACCCGTGCCGCCAGTTCATTCACGGTGTGCTCGTGCTCCAGGTTTTCCACCATCCAGCGCAGCAGTTTTTCCATGGGGGCTGAACCGCAGGTAGGCATGGGCCGGTCGATAAACTGCGCCTGGCCGCCATCGCGGTGCGGAGGAACCACCATGTCCCTGGCGATCGCGGCAGCCACGTGCGCCCCCAGTTCCACACGCACCAGGTGGAGGCAGGCATCGATCCCCGCGGCGGTACCGGCGGAGGAGATGATGTTGCCGTCCTGGACATACAGCACGTTTTCGTCAACCTGCACGAGCGGATGTTCGGCGGCCAACTGGCCCGAATAGTGCCAGTGGGTAGTGCAGCGGCGCCCGTCGAGCAAGCCGGCCCGGGCCAGGGCAAACGCTCCGGAGCAGATGGACATCACCCAGGCGCCCCTGGCATCCGCAGCGCGGAGCGCCTCCAGAACCGGTTCGGGCAGTTCGTCGTCCCGGCCATAGGGGGCCATGATGACCAGGTCCGCATCCTTTGTGGCCTCGAGTCCGAGGCCCACGGTCATGGACAGCCCCGACTTCAACGGCACGTTTCCCGGGTAGGGGGTGCACACCCGGAAATCGAAAGCCGGAACCCCGCTACCCCGGGCCGATCTGTCGATGCCGAAGACCTCGCACGCAGTACCGAATTCGAACATCGAGAAATTGGGAACCACGATGACTGCCACTGATTTGAGCATGCTTCCATTGTGGCAGGAATTTAAGCTTTTTGGGCATTTCTGCCACTTCTGTCCTGCTGTTGACAGGAGAAGCATGGAGGCATGGAACTCCTCGTCACCGCCCTCCTCATCGTGATCCTCCTCGTTCTCGCCGCCACCGTTTCAGCGCTTCTGCGTGACGGAAGGGGACATACGCCTCCAGTGGAATCCCACGAAGCGTGGTCCGCCCTGGACCTTCCCAGCATCAACTACACGCTCCGCGTCTTCTAAGCCGGGAGCACCTCCTCCGGCCAGCAAGGGCCGCAACTGCAGGCAGTCGAAGCGGGATGCCCGGGCTCCCGCAGTAGACTGTCAGCAGACATGACACTTCACATCGCCTATCCCGCTGAGCTGCCGGTCTCCGAACGGCGCGAAGACCTGATGGCAGCCATCGCAGCACACCAGGTCACCATCATTGCCGGCGAGACCGGCTCCGGTAAGACCACCCAGATTCCCAAGATGTGCCTTGAGCTTGGGCTGGGCGAGAATGGCCTGATAGGCCATACTCAGCCCCGCCGGCTGGCCGCGCGCACCGTGGCTGAGCGCATCGCCGAGGAACTGGGCGTGGACATCGGGCAGGAAGTGGGCTTCCAGGTCCGCTTCACCGGGGAAGTCAGCCGCGCCACAAAGGTCAAGCTGATGACGGACGGCATCCTGCTCGCGGAAATCCAGCGGGACAAGCTGCTCCGTAAGTACAACGCCATCATCATCGATGAGGCCCACGAGCGCAGCCTGAACATCGACTTCATCCTGGGCTACTTAAAGCGGATCCTGCCGCAGCGGCCGGACCTCAAGGTGATCATCACCTCCGCCACCATCGACCCCCAACGGTTTGCCAACCATTTCGGCACCCCCGACCAACCCGCCCCCATCGTCGAGGTCTCCGGGCGGACCTACCCCGTGGAGATCCGCTACCGCCCGCTGTCGCAGCCGCCCGGTGGTGCTGGCCCCGATGATGAAAATGGTTCCGACGACGAACTCGAGGAAGACCGCGACCCGCTCGACGCCGTCTGCGACGCCGTCGACGAACTTGCCGCCGAAGCACCCGGCGACATCCTGGTCTTCTTTTCCGGCGAGCGCGAGATCCGGGATGCGGCCGACGCGCTGCAGGCCCGCATCCAGTCCAACCGCCGGCTGGCCGGAACGGAAGTCCTTCCGCTCTTCGCCCGCCTGAGCCTGCAGGAACAACACAAGGTGTTCCACCCGGGCAACAAGCGGCGGATCGTACTGGCCACCAACGTGGCCGAAACCTCGCTGACCGTGCCTGGCATCAAATACGTGATCGACACCGGAACCGCCCGCATCTCCAGGTACTCGCACCGCACCAAGGTCCAGCGCCTGCCCATCGAGCGCGTCTCGCAGGCGTCCGCCAACCAGCGTTCGGGGCGGTGCGGCCGCGTCTCGGACGGCATCGCCATCCGCCTCTACTCGGAGGAAGACTTCGAGTCCCGGCCCCTCTACACGGACCCGGAGATCCTGCGGACCAACCTCGCTGCCGTCATCCTCCAGATGACCGCCATGGGAGTGGCCCGCGGCCCCAAGGACGTCGAAAACTTCCCGTTCGTGGAACCACCTGAAACGCGGGCAATCAACGACGGCGTCACGCTGCTCCGCGAACTCGGCGCCCTCGCTGCCGCCCGGCCGCAGAACGGCACGGACGGGGCGAAAAGCGGCGGCGGGCTCACCGCCGTCGGGCAGCAGCTCGCCCAGCTGCCGGTAGACCCCAGGCTGGGCCGGATGATCGTGGAGGCGGGAAAACGCGGCTGCGTCCGCGAAGTGATGATCCTGGCAGCTGCCCTCACCATCCAGGACCCGCGCGAGCGTCCAACCGACAAGCAGCAACTCGCGGCGGAAAAGCACAACCGGTTCAAGGACGAGAACTCGGACTTCACAGGCTTCCTTAACCTCTGGAACTACATCCAGGAGAAGCAGCAGGAGCTGTCCTCGTCGGCCTTCCGCCGGATGTGCCGGGCCGAGTTCATCAATTACCTCCGGGTCCGGGAGTGGCAGGACCTGTTTGCCCAGTTGCGGCAACTCGCCCGGCCCCTGGGCATCAGCCTCGACAACAAGCGCCTTGCCGATCCCGTAGGCAACCACGAGGGCATCCACATCAGCCTTCTTTCCGGGCTCCTGAGCCACATCGGCATCCTTGACGAACGCAAGCGCGAATATGCAGGTGCCCGGGGCAGCCGGTTCGCCATCTTCCCCGGCTCGGCCCTCTTCAAGAAGTCGCCCACGTTCGTGATGGCGGCGGAGCTCGTGGAGACCAGCCGCCTCTGGGCGAGGGTGGCTGCGAAGTTCGATCCTGTGTGGGCCGAACAGGTGGCACCGGACCTGGTGAAGCGCAGCTACAGCGAACCCCACTGGTCCACCCGGCAGGGTGCAGTGATGGCCTACGAAAAGGTCACCCTCTACGGCGTGCCCATCATCGCCCAGCGCAGGATCAACTACGGCAGGGTTGACCCCGTCGTCGCCCGGGAACTCTTCATCCGGCATGCCCTGGTGGAAGGCGACTGGAAAACCCACCACAAGTTCTTCCACCGCAACCGGGCCCTCCTGCATGAGGTTGAGGAGCTGGAGGCCAGGATGCGCCGCCGGGACCTCCTGGTGGATGACGAGACGCTGTTCGAGTTCTACGATGCGCGGATCGGACCTGACGTGGTGTCCGAGCGGCACTTCGACAAGTGGTGGAAGGAGGCGCGGCAGAAGAACCCCGACCTCCTGGATTACGACAAGTCGCTCCTCCTCAGCGACGACGCGGACGGCCTCGATGATTCCGCCTACCCCAAAACCTGGGTACACAAGGGCTTCGAGCTTCCGCTGAGCTACGAGTTCCACCCCGTGGCTCCGGGGTCACCGCCCAACCCCTCCGACGGCGTTACCGCCGAAGTGCCGGTCCTGTTCCTCAACCAGCTGGACGACAAAGCCTTCCGCTGGCTGATCCCCGGGCAGCGCGTGGAGCTGGTGACAGCCCTGATCAAGTCGCTGCCCAAGCAGATCCGGAAGAACTTCGTTCCTGCCCCGGACGTGGCGCGCCAGGCAGTGGCAGTGCTGGAAGCCGACTTTGATCCGGCGGCCGATGACCTGGAGCCGTCCCTTGAGCTTGCCCTGCGCCGCATCCGCGGGCATATCGTCCCGCCTGGATCGTGGAACTGGGATGCCGTCCCGGCCCACCTGCGCGTGTCCTTCAAGGTGGTGGACAGCAGGGGCAAGGTCCTGGATGAGGGCAAGGACCTCGCAGCCTTGCAGGAGAAGCTGGCTCCGGCCACCCGGCGGGCCATTGCCGAATCCCTCGGCGCCACGCCCGCCTCCACGGCACCCGGCAGCGGCAAGTCCTCCGGCAACGGCAGGAAAGCGGCGCAGGCGTCCGGGACAGCGTTCGACGGCGGTTCCCCCGGGGCACAGCAGCCGGCCACGGTGCCGGGAACCGCAGTTGCAGCCGGTTTCAGGGAGCAGGACGGCCTGGCGGAATGGAATTTCGGGACCCTTCAGCGGCAGGTGAGCAACTCAGTCAAGGGCCACACCGTCACGGGATACCCGGCGCTTGTGGACCAGGGAACGTCGGTGGCGCTCCGGGTGTTCCAGACGGCGGCAGAACAGGCGGAAGCGATGCGCGGGGGCGTCATCCGCCTGCTGGCCCTGCGCGTCCCTGCACCGGACCGCTACGTGCTGGAGCACTTGAGCAACACCGAGAAACTGACGTTCAGCCAGAACCCGCACGGCTCCGTCTCGGCCTTGATTGCCGACTGTGCGCTGGCTGCCATCGACAAGCTCACGCCCCAGGAACTGCCGTGGGACCGGGCGTCCTTTGACCGCCTGTATGAGGTGGTCCGGGCAGAACTGATCGATACGGTGTTCAGTGTGACGGCCGTAGTGGAGCGCATCCTTGCCAGCACCCGGCGGATCGAAAAGCAGCTGAAGGGGACCACCAGCCTGGCGCTGATTTCTGCCCTCAATGACGTCAAGAGCCAACTGGAGCAGCTGGTGTATCCGGGCTTTGTAGCACGGACGGGCTATGCACAGCTCAGCCAGCTCCCCAGGTACCTTTCCGCCATCGAAAAGCGGCTGGAACGCCTGCCGGGCAACGTCCAGCGGGATGCCCTCAACATGGCCGTGGTGCAGCGGCTCGAGGACGACTACGACGACGCCGTGTCTGCACTGCTTCCGGGACGCAAGGCCGGACCTGAATTAACCCAGGTGCGCTGGATGCTCGAAGAACTCCGGGTGAGCCTGTTCGCCGTCGAGCTCGGAACAGCGTACTCGGTGTCCGAGAAGCGCATCCGTGCCGTGCTCAACAAGGCGCTGGCCCCGGCCTAGGAGTCCCTCCCCCTGTCGCGGCGCGGACCCGCAGCCGGGTCCACGCCGGACTGGAAATCAGGCCGGGACGAACTCGCCGTATCCCGCAGCCCGGAGGCCCTGGCGGAGTTTCTCCGCATTGGCGTCCAGGACGTCCGGGGCCGGGTTCTGGTCCGCGGTGGCGAAGTTGAACTCGGCCATGCTCCGGGAAGGCCAGACGTGCACGTGGAGATGGTTGATCTCATAGCCGGCCACAATCAGGCCTGCCCGCGCCGCGTCGAAGACCTCCACCTGGACCGCGCCGATGCGGCGGGCCACTTCCATGACCTTGGCCAATGTCTCCGGGGATGCGTCGGTCCAGCGGTCCACTTCCTCGGTGGGGACCACCAGCGTGTGGCCGTCCGCGAGCGGCCCGGTGGTGAGGAAGGCAGCTACCTCCGGTTCCCGCCAGACAAAGCGGCCGGGGATTTCGCCGTTCAGGATCCTGGTAAACAGTGTGCTCATGCGTGTGCCTCCTTGGCGGGTGCGTGCAGGGTGCTGGTGTCCAGCACAAACCGGTATTTCACATCGCCTGCCACCATCCGGTCGTAGGCTTCGTTGAGCTGGTCGGCGCGGACCATCTCGATCTCCGCGGCCACTCCGTGCTCCGCGCAGAAGTCCAGCATCTCCTGCGTTTCTGCAATGCCGCCGATGAGGGAGCCGGCGTAGGCAATCCGGCGCCGGATCAGTGCGCCGGGGTTGACGGGCGGCATCGGCTCCGAGGGGAGCCCCAGCTGGAAGAGCGCACCGTCAACGCGGAGTGTCCGGAAGTAGGGGTTGAGGTCGTGCGGAGCTGCCACGGTGTCGATGATGAGATCGATGGTGCGGTTGGCTGCGGCCATCGCGTCCTCGTCCCGGGACAGGACAACCTCGTCCGCGCCGAGCTCAAGGGCGGCCGCAACCTTGGCCTCCGACGTCGTGAACACCACCACCGTTGCGCCCATGGCCTTGGCAAGCTTGACGGCCATGTGGCCCAGGCCGCCCAGCCCCACCACGCCCACAACATCGCCGTCTTCGACCTCGAAGTGCCGCAGCGGGGAGAAGGTCGTCACTCCCGCGCAGAGCAGTGGCGCAGCGGAGGCAGGGTCAAGCGATTCCGGCACCCGCAGGACGTAGCGCCGGTCCACCACGATGGACGAGGAGTAGCCGCCCTGGGTAACGGCGTCACCGTTCCGGCGGTCCACGGCACCGTAGGTGCCGGTCATGCCGTTTTCGCAGTACTGCTCAAGGCCGTCCAGGCAGCTTTCGCAGTGACGGCACGAATCGACGATGCACCCCACGCCCACCCGGTCACCCACGGCGAAGTCCACAACAGCGGAACCCATCCGGCTGACGGTGCCCACGATCTCGTGTCCGGGCACCAGCGGCCAGGTACTGCCGCCCCACTCGCCGCGGGTGGCGTGCACATCCGAGTGGCACAGGCCGCAGAATTCGATGGCTATTTCGACGTCGTCGGCTTGGGGGGTGTGCCGGGCAAGGGTCAGCGGCACCAACCCGCTGTCCGGGGACGTTGCGCCGTAAGCGGCCGCTGGAACGCCTCCGCCGGACGCCGCCGTCAAAGGGGTGGCAGGGTGTGCAAGGGGCGGAGGTACGGGGCGTCCTGGAGTCATAGTGCGACGCTACCCTTGCCCGGAGGCGTGGTGCCACCCGGCCATCCGCTGCCGCGGCCCGGTTCAGCCCCGGTGGCCACGGGCAGGGCCGGGTTGTTGGACCACTCCGAGAAGGAGCCCGGATAGAGTGCAGCGGGGAATCCGGCGATTTCCAGGGCTGCGACTTCATGGGCGGCAGTAACCCCGGATCCGCAGTACACCGCGACCTGCACTCCGTCGCGGACACCCAGCGACTCAAACCGGCGGCGCAACGCGCCAGCGGCCAGGAACCGCCCGTTGCCGTCCACGTTTTCCGATGTCGGCGCACTGATAGCCCCGGGAATATGCCCGGCCCGCGGATCGATGGGCTCAAACTCGCCGCGGTACCTCTCCCCCGCCCGTGCGTCCAGCAGGAGGCCCGCGTCCGGCCAGGCAACGGCTGCGGCGGCGTCGATGGCCGGCATCTTCCCGTTCGTCAGATGCACACCGCCGGGCTCCGGAACAACGGGCCCCGCTTCGAGCGGAAGCCCCGCGGCACGCCAGGCGGCCAGGCCGCCGTCGAGCAGGTATACCTCCGCCAGCCCGGCGTTACGGAGCATCCACCACACCCGCGCCGCCGCCATGTTGCCGCTGTCATCGTAGGCCACCACGACGTCACCGTCGTTGATGCCCCAGCGCCGGGCGCCCGCTTCGAAATCCTCGGCCGCCGGCAGCGGGTGGCGGCCCCGTTCGGGAACTGCAGGGGCAGCAAGTTCTGTCTGCAGGTCCACAAACACGGCACCCGGCAGGTGCTCCTGCAGGTAGTGGCGGTAGCCGTGGGGATCGCCCAGCGCCCAACGCACATCCAGCAGTACCGTGCGCCGGTGATCCGCAAGGCGGGCCTGCAGCCCGGCAACATCCATCAGGGGGTTCACTGCACTCCTCCAGCGGTGGTAGGGCCAACGGCTCCACTCTAACGGCAGCCCTTACAGCCCCGGGTAGGCTGGTGCGGTGAAGATCGAGCACAGCGCCAGCCGGTACACCTCGGACCGGGACTGGGCGGACCAGGCAATGCGCAAGATCAGGGCAGAAAACAACCGCTCCGCCGACACCCATCTCTACGCTGTCCCCCTTCCGGAGCACTGGGGCGTCCACCTCTACCTCAAGGACGAGTCCACGCACCGCTCCGGCAGCCTCAAGCACCGGCTGGCCCGCTCCCTGTTTCTCTTCGGGCTGGTGAACGGCTGGATCCGGGAGGACACCACCATCGTGGAGGCTTCCAGCGGCAGCACGGCTGTGTCCGAGGCATATTTCGCGCAGCTCCTGGGCCTGCCCTTTGTTGCCGTGATGGCACGCACCACCAGTCCCGAGAAAATCGCCCTGATCGAGCAGTTCGGCGGGTCCTGCCTGCTGGTGGAGCACGCGTTCGAGGTGTACGCGGCCGCCCAGGAGGTCGCGGAGACCTGCAACGGCCACTACATGGACCAGTTCACCTACGCCGAGCGGGCAACTGACTGGCGGGGAAACAACAACATTGCCGAGTCGATCTTTGGCCAGCTCGCGCTGGAGGAACACCCTGTACCCCAGTGGATCGTGGTGGGAGCCGGCACCGGCGGAACCAGTGCCACCATCGGCAGGTACCTCCGCTACCACAGCTACCCAACACAACTGCTGGTGGTGGATCCGGAAAATTCGGCGTTCTACCCGGGCTGGCGGGGCACTTCCGGCGCGCCGGCAGGCCTGCCGTCCCGGATCGAGGGAATCGGGCGGCCGCGGATGGAACCAAGCTTCGTGCCGTCCGTGATCGACCGCATGGTGCAGGTGCCGGACGCCGCGTCAGTGGCCGCGATGCGCCACCTCCACGGCCTTGCGGGACTCCACGCCGGCCCCTCCACTGGGACCAACCTCTGGGGTGTGTGGCAGCTGGTGGCAGAGATGGTGGCCACGGGCCGCTCAGGCAGCATCGTTTCGCTGATGTGCGACGGCGGTGAACGCTATGCGGGCAACTACTACAACCAGGACTGGCTGGCCGCCCAGGGGCTGGACCCTGCGCCGTACGAAGCGGTCCTCCGGCAATTCATGGACACGGGCACCTGGACCGGAGACCCGGCCTAGACCTCCACAGACTCCCGGGCTGCCAGGTGCGTGTATTCGGTGCCGTATTTGGCACCGATCCGCTGGACATGGCCTTCCACAACCCTCAGGCCGTTCTCGTTGAGCAGCCCGTCGTGGATCTGGAATGCGCGCGGCGCCCTGACGCCGATCACGAAGTCCAGCACCTCGGCTGCCTTGCTCCACGGCGCGTGGAGGGGAACCAGCAGCGTCTTGACGCTGATGCCGTCCGGGATCACAAAGGAGTCCCCCGGATGGTAGACATTGTCGTCAATCAGGTAGCCGATGTTGGCCACAATGGGGATCTGCGGGTGGATCAGGGCATGCTGGCCGCCGAAGCTGCGGATGGTGAAACCGGCCGCCTGGAAGGTGGAGCCCGGGTTCACGGCGTGAATGCGCGCGGCTTCGCCGGTGGCCTTGTCCTGCAGCTGGCCGGTAACACGCGCCGGGGCGAAGACCGCCAGTCCCGCGTTTGCGCGCAAAGCGTCCACCACGGCCGGAACGTCAATGTGGTCGGCATGCTCGTGCGTTACCAGGACCGCTTCAGCGGACTGCAGGGCCTCAGCCGATTCCGAGAAGTTGCCCGGATCCAGGACCAGGACCCTGCCGTCTTTTTCCAGCCGGACACAGGAATGGGTGTACTTCGTCAGCTTCATAGCGCCAGCCTAGGGTCCGCCCCGGGACCATGTCCACGAAGCTCCGGCTGGTAATCTGGATCTTTGCCACCATCCTGAGGAAGCGAGTCCACCCATGCCCGTCGGCGCCAAGGCTGATTCCACCACGTCGTCCCCGGGGACGGGGAGCGGCAAGGAGCAGCGCGTCACGAAGCAGCGCAGGGCCGTCAGCGCGGCCCTGGATGAACTGGATGATTTCGTCAGCACCCAGGAGCTCTACCGGATCCTCCAGAACCAGGGCGTTTCGGTCTCACTGGCAACCGCCTACCGGATTCTCCAGTCGCTCGCGGACGAGGGCCTGGTGGATGTACTGCGCAACGGCGACGGCGAGGCCGTGTACCGCCGCTGTGCCGTTACCGGACACCACCATCACCTGCTGTGCCGGAACTGCGGCAAGGCAGTGGAAGTGGAGGCTCCGGCGGTGGAGACCTGGGCGGCGCGCACAGCCGCAGAGCACGGGTTCACAGAGGTGGCGCACACCGTGGAGATCTTCGGCCTGTGTCCGGACTGCACGGCGCGCAAGGCCGCCGGCAGCCTTTAAGCCGCTCCCGCCAGGACCCGCCCGTTGATTCCCTTGCGGGCCCGCACCGAGCCAACCACCCGGCACACCACGTAGATCAGGAAGGACAGCGTGGTGACATAGGGGCTGATGGGAATGCGTCCTCCCAGTGCCAGCAGGATCCCGCCCACGGTGGCGGTCATCGCAAATGCCACACTGAGCAGCACCACGGCGACCGGAGAGGACGTCACCCGGAGCGCGGCCGCGGCGGGCGTGATCAGCAGGGCCAGGACCAGGAGGGCTCCCACCACCTGGATGGACAGGGCCACGCTGACGCCCAGCAGGACCATAAAGACGATGGCAAGCGTCCGCACCGGAACCCCGCGGGCCTCGGCAAGTTCGGGATCCACGCTGGCGAAATTCAAGGGCCTCCAGATGGCCACCAGGGCCACCATCACCACCACGGCCGTTCCGGCAAGCGCCTGCAGCTGGACCGTGTCCACGGAGACGATCTGTCCTGTAAGCAGGCCGAACTTGTTGGCGGCCCGGCCTTCGTACAGGGACAGGAACAGGATGCCCAGCCCCAGCCCGAATGGCATGATGACGCCGATGATCGAGTTTTTGTCCCTGGCCCGGACACCCATCAGGCCCAGCAGCAGCGCCGCGGTGACGGATCCGATCAGCGATCCAAAAACGATGTCGGCGCCGATGAGCAGCGCAAAGGCGGCCCCGGCGAAGGAGAGTTCGGAGATGCCGTGCACCGCAAACGCCAGGTCGCGCTTCATCACGAAGGTCCCCACCAGGCCGCCCAGGAGGCCCAGGACGGCACCGGCCCAGATGGAGTTCTGCACCAGCACCAGGAGTTCGCCGTAGTTTTCGAAGCTGAAGATCGCGCCGAGAATGCTGTCCGCGTCCATCAGGCTGCCTCTCCTGCCAGCACATGCGCAGGTGCATGGTGGTGGGTGGTGGCATCCGGCAGGCCCACCACCACGATGCGCCCGTTGGCGTGGATCACCTCAACATGGCTTCCGTAAAGGTCGGACAGGACCTCGGTGGTCATGACCTCTTCGGGCGTACCCACCTTGAAGCGGCCGCCGGCCAAGTACAGCACCCGGTCCACGTAATCGATGATGGGGTTGATTTCGTGCGTCACGAAAACCACGGCACTGTTCTGCTCACGGCACTGTTTGTTGATCAGGGCGCTGACCGCCTGCTGGTGGTGGAGGTCCAGGGAGAGCAGGGGTTCATCGCACAGAAGGATCTGGGGATCCGTGGCAAGTGCCTGCGCAACCCGCAGCCGCTGCTGTTCGCCGCCGGACAGCTGACCCACCGGAACTTTCGCGTATTCCGTGGCCCCAACCAGTTCAAGGAGCTGGTCGATTTTGCGGTTGGCCTTGCCCGGGGACAGACGCAGGCCCCACCGGTGGCCGTCAACGCCCAGGCCAACGAGGTCCCGGGCCCGCATGGGGGTGTCCGGGGCGAACGATTTCTGCTGGGGTATGTAGCCGATGAGGCTGCTGCCGCGTTCCACCGGGCGGCTGCCAAGCATGGCCTGCCCCCGGTGAAGGTCCTGGAGCCCCAGCAGGACCTTCAGGAAACTGGTCTTGCCGCTTCCGTTGGGACCCAGTACGGCGAAGAACTCGCCAGGCATGATGTCCAGGTCCAGATCCTCCCAGAGCGCCCGCTTACCGAACTTCAGGGACGCTCCGGTGAGGCTGACCACGGGTTTCAACTATTTGTCTCCAGAACGTTGGTGATGTTGTCCACATTGTCCGTCATCCACTGGAGGTACGTCTTGCCCTCCGGCAGTGTTTCACTGAAGTCAACCACCGGAACCCCCGCAGTTTCTGCCGCCTTCTTCAGCGACTCCGTCTGCGGGCCTTCGGTCTGGCTGTTGTAGGCGAGCAGGCGCACCGACTTCGAGGCCACAAGGTCCGTGGCGGCCTTGAGCACTGCCGGCGGGACGTCCGAGCCCTCTTCAATCGCAGCAGTGTAGTCCTCGGGCGTGGCGTTCACCAGCCCGGCATCCGCCAGGAGGTATACCGGCACCGGCTCAGTTACGGCCACCTGGGCACCCGCCGAAGCAGCCTTCAGTGCGTCCAGCTTTCCGTGCAGTTCTTCTATGCCGGCTTTGAAAGCCGCGGCGTTGGACTGGAATGTCGGGGCAGAGGCGGGCTCGAGTTCGGCCAGCTTGGCGGCGATCTCATCGGCCAGCTGTTCCACCGCCGGGAGGCTGTACCAGACGTGCTCGTTCAACTCGCCGTGGTCGTGGCCAGATTCGTCCTCTGCCGCGGGTTCCGTCGGCGGGGCGTCCGCGGTGGCTTCCTCTTCCTCAGGGTGCGCCAGGCCGGAAAGTTCGACGGCGTTGAGCACCTTCGCGTCGTCAAGGCCGCTGTCCTCCGCCAGGGTGTGGATGAAGTCGTCGTAGCCGCCGCCGTTTTCGAGAACGAGGTCGGCTTTCGAGACCGCAAGCCGGTCCTGGGCGGTGGCTTCGTAGGAATGCGGGTCCTGGCTGGTCTTGGTGATGATGGCGGTCACGCTGACCTTGTCGCCGCCAATCGTTTTGGCGATGTCACCATAGACGTCCGTTGAGGCCACGATGTTGATTCCGTCGGCGGCTCCCGGAGCGGGTTCCGCCTGCGGGCTGCACGCGGTAAGGAGCAGGCCGAGCCCGGCAAGGGCAGCGAGGGACGATCGGGCAGCGGCGGGACGGCGCACGGAAACCTCATTCAGTGGGGAGGGGCAAAAACAACCATCCCAGTTTATACCTAAATGGGAATGATTCCTATTTAGAAAAGAAGGGTGCCATGGCGACGGTGCCCTCCGCACGCCGGAGAAGGGCACCGTTCCGCTATCCCCCGTTGGGCTGCCCCAGCCGCCGGATGCCCGTGGCCTGGGTTGCATCCCGAATCTCGCCGACGAGCTGCTCGATCACGTCTTCCAGGAACAGGACGCCCTTGGTGTTGCCATCGGGTCCGATCACCCGTGCAAGGTGGGATCCGGTGCGCTGCATAACGGACATTGCCTTCTCGATCTCATCGTCCAGCGCCAGGTTGGCCAGGGAGCGGATGCGGCTCTCGGCGATGGGCCGCTCATAGGCCTGCTCGGGGATGGACAGTACATCCTTAACGTGGAGGTAGCCGTACAGCATGTCGTCCTCGTCAAGCATGGGGAACCGGGAAAATCCGGTGCGGCTCACGGCCTTCTCGAACTCCACGGGAGTGGTGGCGGCCCGGAGCATGACCAGCTTCTCCAGGGGAACCATGATGTCCGCGGCTGTGTATTCGGAGAACTCCAGCGCGCCGGTGATGAGCCCGGCGTCGTCATCCACCAGCCCGTGTCGGGTGGACTCCTGAACAATGGACTGCACTTCCTCCAGTGTGAAGGAGGAGTTCACCTCATCCTTGGGCTCGATCCGAAGGAGCTTGAGGATGTGGTTGGCCGACCAGTTGAGGACCGAAATAACGGGGTGGACCAGCCGCGCAACGAACATCAGCGGCGGGGCAAGCAGGAGCGCCGCCTTGTCAGCCACGCTGACCGAGATGTTCTTTGGCACCATTTCCCCGAAGGTCACATGCAGGAACGTCACCAGCATCAGCGCCACCGCGAACGCAGCCACATCGGCAACTTCCTTGGGCAGGCCGAGCGTCTCGAGCGGTACGGCGAGGAGATGGTGGATGGCCGGTTCGGCCACCAGCAGGATCAGGAGGGAGCAGACGGTGATGCCAAGCTGGGCGCACGCCAGCATCAGCGACACGTTTTCCATGGCGCGGAGGGTGGTCTGCGCCCGCTTGGACCCGGCCTCGGCCAGCGGTTCGATCTGGCTGCGCCGCGCGGACATGACTGCGAATTCAGCGGCCACAAAAAAGGCGTTGCCGAGCAGCAGCACAGCCAGCCAGACGATTCCGGCCCAGTCGCTCATCGTTCAGCCCTGTCGTCGCGTTGGTTCCTGCCGTTACGTGTGGACTTGTCGTCTTGCCTGGAATGGTCGTCCCGCTGGGAGCTGTCCGCCCGGTCGTTGTCGTCGGAGTCGGCAGCCGGCCGGAAGCAGATCCGGTCAATGCGGCGCCCGTCCATCCTGGTGACGCTCAGCGTACCGCCGCCAACGGGGACAGTATCCCCAACGACGGCGATCCGGCCCAGCTTGCTCATGACGTATCCGCCCACCGTTTCGTAGGCGGCTTCGTCCGGGACGCTCAGCCGGGGAATCTGCTCGGACAGCTCGTCCGGGCGGAGCAGGCCAGGGAAGTACCAGTCCCCGGAGGCACTCTGCAGGAGTCCAGGGCGGACCTTGTCATGCTCGTCGGCCACCTCTCCCACGATTTCCTCCACCAGGTCCTCGAGCGTGGCGATGCCGGCGGTTCCGCCGTACTCGTCCAGGACGACGGCGAGCTGGAGGTTGCCCTCGCGGAGTTCCGCAAGCAGGGCGTCGAGGTGGATGGTCTCGGGGACCCTCAGCACCTCCGTCATGATGGCACCGGACTCCAGGTTCTGGCGGCGGTCCCACGGCACAGCCACAGCCTTCTTAACGTGGACCAGACCCCGGATGTCATCGGCGGAATCGCCAATCACCGGGAACCGCGAGTATCCGGTCCGGCGTGCAGCACTGAGGACATCCGACACGGGCTGGCCGGCATCGATCGTTTCCACCCGGATGCGGGGCGTCATGACGTCAGCCGCTGTCCTGGCGGAGAAGTTCAGGGTACGCGCCACGAAGTTGGCAGTGCCGGCGTCGAGCGTTCCCATGGCCGCGGACCGGCGCACCAGCGAAGCTAGTTCCGCCGGTGTCCGGGCCCCGGAAATTTCTTCCTTCGCCTCCAGTCCGAAGACGTTCAGCACCTTGTTGGAGAACCCGTTGAGCAGCACGATGGCCGGTTTGAAGACGGCCGTGAACATCAGCTGGGGCCGGGCGAGCGCCCGGCCAACCGGGAAGGACAGCGCGATGGCCATGTTCTTGGGCACCAGTTCGCCCAGGAGCATCGAGAGCAGGGTGGCGAGCACCATGGCCAGGACCAGGGAGACCGAAGCGACGGCGACGTCGGGAAGTCCGACGGCGGCCAGGGGGGCTTCCAGGAGGCGTCCCACCGAGGGTTCCATCACATAGCCGGTCAGGAGCGTTGTCAGAGTGATGCCCAGCTGGCAGCTGGACAGCTGCGTGGACAGCGATTTCAGGCAGGTGAGCAAAGGGACAGCGCCGGCGTCGCCGTCGTCAATGGCACGTTGGACCGTGGGCTGGTCCAGGGCAATAAGGGAGAATTCGACCGCCACGAAGAAACCCGTGCCGGCGATCAGCAGCAGGCCTGCTGCAAGGAGAAGCCATTCCATTCAGCATCCCTCCTGGAAGGCGGTGCTGAACGGCATGGCAAAAGAAGGGGAAATGCGGAGTCTGGGAGGTCTTCCCGGCGGAGGATGGTCGGCGGTAACCGGCGCCAGTTCCCCGGGGGCTCTGGCCGGCTGCGCTGCCGGCGGGTGATGGGCTCGTGTTCGGGGTTTGCCGGCTCTGCGGGTGGACTGCGCGGCGCTGCTCTTCATGCTCCGCTGACAGCCCCCAGGCCGGCACCTAGATTTACTGTCCATAAGAGCTTCAGTCTACAGGAGGCACCTGCGCCCGCTTCACCCGCGCTGCCGCCCGCCGGGCGCTTCGCGGGCGGACATTCCGGCGCCGCGCAACGCACCGTTGATGACGCAGTTTCCCGCCATATTCCGCGATCCCCGCGTCACTTCATGATTTGGGTCACCCTTATTGGCAGTTAACACACGATGCTCACTAGACTTGCAAAGGTCTGGGTTCAGAGGACGCAGAAATCGGTTCGAACGTGTTGCTGAAGCACCGTGGGGCCGGGGAGAAATCAAACTCATGGAAGAGGCGTATTTCAAGTGCCAGAGCAGCCTAGCCACCGTCTACCAGAGGAATTTGGCGGAAACGAGTGGCTCGTTGACGAACTGTACGAGCAGTACCAGCAGGACAAGAACGCCGTGGATGCCAAGTGGTGGCCGCTGTTTGAATCGTTCGGGTCGGGCAGTTCTTCTTCCAATGGAAATTCGGCCCACCCCGCTACCCGGGAAATGCCGTCAGTAAATGCAGCCCCGGCACCGTCGCCGGCAGCAGCACCAGCCGTCCCGCCGGTGCCGTCCGCCCCTCCGGCGTCCGCGCCCGCACCGGCAAAGAAGGCCCCCGCCACGGTTGCCCGCGACGGCGGCAAGAAGACCGAGGCCGGAACCGGCTCCCAGCCCATCCCGGCGCAGCTGCCCAAGAACGTCAAGGCACCCACCGCTCCTGAGGAAGACGTCGTCTCCGTCCTCCGCGGACCGGCAAAGGCAATCGCCACCAACATGGTCACCAGCCTCCAGGTGCCCACGGCCACCAGCGTCCGCGCCATCCCGGCCAAGCTGCTGATCGACAACCGCGTGGTCATCAACTCGAACCTGGCCCGCGCCCGCGGCGGCAAGGTTTCCTTCACGCACCTCATCGGCTACGCGGTGATCCGCGCGCTCTCCCAGTTCCCTTCCATGAACGTGTACTACGACGAAGTGGACGGCAAGCCCGTTGCCGTCCAGCCGGCCCACGTCAACTTCGGCATTGCCATCGACATGCCGAAGCCGGACGGCACCCGCCTGCTCATGGTCCCGAACATCAAGAAGGCCGAAACCCTCAACTTCTCCGAGTTCTGGCACACCTACGAGGACCTCATCAAGCGCGCCCGCAACGGCAAGCTGACGGCTGAGGACCACCAGGGCACCACCGTGTCGCTGACCAACCCCGGCGGCATCGGCACCGTCCACTCGGTACCCCGCCTATCCAAGGGCCAGGCTGCCATCATCGGCGTCGGCGCCCTCGACTACCCCGCGGAATTCCAGGGCGCCAGCGAAAAGATCATCGCCCAGAACGCGATCAGCAAGGTCCTCACCCTGACCTCCACCTACGATCACCGCGTGATCCAGGGTGCCGGCAGCGGCGAGTTCCTCAAGCTTGTCCACCAGCTGCTGCTGGGTGCGCAGAACTTCTACGACGAGATCTTCGAGTCCCTCCGCATCCCGTACGAGCCCGTGCGCTGGAGCGCCGACAAGCAGGTTGATCCGGCTGACCAGATCAACAAGGTGGCGCGGATCCAGCAGCTGATCCACTCGTACCGGGTCCGTGGCCACCTGATGGCCGACACCGATCCCCTTGAATACGTCCAGCGCAAGCACCCGGACCTCGACATCCTGACCTACGGCCTGACGCTGTGGGACCTGGACCGCGAATGGCCCACCGGCGGCTTCGGCGGCAAGCCCATGCTCAAGTTCCGCGACATCCTGGGCGTCCTGCGCGATGCCTACTGCCGCACCACCGGCATCGAATACATGCACATCCAGGAACCGGAAGAGCGCAAGTGGTTCCAGGACCAGCTGGAACACCCCTACTCCAAGCCCAGCCGTGAAGAGCAGCTCCGCATCGTCTCCAAGCTGAACGCCGCCGAGGCCTTCGAGACCTTCCTGCAGACCAAGTTCGTCGGCCAGAAGCGCTTCTCCCTGGAGGGCGGAGAATCCCTGATTCCGCTGCTTGACGCCATCATGTCCGACGCCGCCGACGACGGCCTGGACGAAGTAGCCATCGGCATGGCCCACCGCGGCCGCCTGAACGTGCTCACCAACATCGCCGGCAAGACCTACGCCCAGGTCTTCCGCGAATTCGAAGGCACCCAGGACCCGCGCTCCGTGCAGGGCTCCGGAGACGTCAAGTACCACCTGGGCACCGAGGGGACCTTCACCTCGGACAACGGCAAGGAAACCAAGGTCTACCTCGCCGCCAACCCCTCCCACCTCGAAGCAGTGGACCCCGTCCTTGAGGGCATTGTCCGCGCCAAGCAGGACCGGCTGGACCAGGGCGAATCCTTCCCCGTCCTGCCCATCATGGTCCATGGCGATGCCGCCTTTGCAGGCCAGGGCGTGGTTGCCGAAACGCTCAACCTGTCCCAGCTCCGCGGCTACCGCACCGGCGGAACCATCCACGTGGTTGTCAACAACCAGGTGGGTTTCACCACGGCCCCGTCATCATCCCGCTCGTCCACATACTCCACGGACGTCGCCAAGATGATCCAGGCCCCTGTGTTCCACGTGAACGGCGACGATCCCGAGGCCGTGGTCCGCATCGGGCAGCTCGCCTACGAGTTCCGCCAGCGGTTCCACAAGGACGTCGTCATCGACATGGTCTGCTACCGCCGCCGCGGGCACAACGAGGGCGACGACCCCTCGATGACCCAGCCGCTGATGTACAACCTCATTGAGGCCAAGCGCTCCGTCCGCAAGCTCTACACCGAGTCCCTGATCGGCCGTGGCGACATCACCGAGGAAGAAGCCGAGCAGCTGCTCCGCGACTACCAGGAGCGTCTGGAACGCGTCTTCGCCGAAACCCACGCGGCCCAGACGTCCCCGATCCCGATCGTCACGGCAGACACTGCCGCCGTCTCGGACATCGAGCGTCCCATCTCCCAGCAGTCCGACTCCGGTACCACCGCGCCGGTTTCGACGGCCATTCCCGCAGACACCCTGGCGCGTATCGGCAAGGCCCACGTGGAAATCCCGGAGGGCTTCACGGTCCACGCGAAGCTGAAGCAGCTGCTCGAGAAGCGCGAGCAGATGTCCCGCGAGGGCGGCATCGACTGGGGATTCGGGGAAATCGCAGCCTTCGGTTCACTGATCATGGAAGGGGTCCCCGTACGCCTGGCCGGACAGGACTCCCGCCGCGGCACCTTCGTGCAGCGGCACGCCGTGTTCCACGACCGCGCCAACGGCAAGGAATGGCTGCCCCTCGGCAACCTTTCCGACGACCAGGCGAAGCTGTGGATCTATGACTCCCTGCTTTCGGAATACGCGGCCATGGGCTTCGAGTACGGCTACTCCGTTGAGCGGCCGGATGCGCTGGTCCTGTGGGAGGCGCAGTTCGGCGACTTCGTCAACGGTGCACAGACCATCATTGACGAGTTCATCTCCTCCGCGGAGCAGAAGTGGGGACAGCGCTCCTCGCTGGTCCTGATGCTGCCCCACGGCTACGAGGGCCAGGGTCCGGACCACTCCTCCGCAAGGATCGAGCGGTTCCTGCAGCTGTGCGCCGAAGAGAACATGATCGTGGCCAACCCCACCACCGCGGCCTCGCATTTCCACCTGCTGCGCCGCCAGGCCTACAACCGGCCACGCAAGCCGCTGATCATCTTCACGCCCAAGCAGCTGCTGCGCCTCAAGGCTGCCGCATCATCGGTGGCGGATTTCACCACCGGTACGTTCCGCCCCGTCATCGGCGAACACGAGCAGCTGGCGGGAGACGCCGTCGAACGCGTCCTCCTGGTCTCCGGCCGCCTGTACTACGATCTCCTGTCCACCCGGCAGAAGACGGACGACAAGACCACCGCGATCATCCGCGTGGAGCAGCTCTACCCGCTGCCGCACGAGGAAATCGCACAGGAACTCGCCAAGTACCCGAACGCGGAAGTTGTGTGGGCGCAGGATGAGCCCGCCAACCAGGGGCCGTGGCCGTTTATTGGCCTGAACCTGCCGGGTGCCCTGGAGCGCTCCGTCCGGCTGGTTTCGCGACCGGCGTCGGCATCCACTGCCGCCGGGTCCATGAAACGGCACGCCGCGGAACAGGATGTCCTCCTGAAGCAGGCATTTGCACGGAAGTAAGCACTAAGGCTGCCCGGCCGGACGTCGAAATCCCAGACTCCGGCCGGGCGGTTCTGTTTAATGGAGTCCACGGCGCTGGTGGAAATACACAGCGCCGGATGAAAAGCCCCAATCGCATGCACAGCCCAACCCCGTGGCCGGAACCAGGTCCACGGTGGCGGCGGCAAGGCACCAACGTAAAGAGGAACGCGTGGAAGACAGGAAGCTGCGGATTGCAGCTGTAGGAGATGAACTGCTGGCCGGACTGGGTGACCCCCGGGCCCTCGGCTGGCTGGGCCGCGTATTGGCCCGCACTCCCCGGGACAGCATGCTCCTCGAAAGCTACGCCCTCCCCTGCCCGGAGGAAGGAACGGAAGGCCTCGCCGCACGCTGGCTCGAAGAGGCCGGCCGGCGCTTCAGCGACAAAGCAGAGAACCGTCTGGTGATCGGGCTCTCCGGACGCGACATACAGTTCGGGCTCTCCACTGCCCGCAGCCGGCTCAACCTGGCCAACATCCTGGATTCGGCGTCCCAGAACCGCATCGAAGTCTTCGTCGTGGGCCCGCCGCCCACCCTGGACCCCGCGCAGAACAGGCGCCTTGACGAACTCAACACCGCCTTCGCCGATGTCACCACCCGGCGCAAGCACCTGTACGTGGACACCTTCTCCCCGCTCCTGAACCACGAACAGTGGCGCCAGGATCTGGCAGCCCAGGGCGGCACGCCCGGCCAGGCCGGCTACGGGCTGATGGCGTGGCTGGTGCTGCACCGTGGCTGGTTCCAGTGGCTCGGCCTGGACGCTCCGGAGTAACGCCGGTTCGCGATATATCTTGACCTGCCCCCTACGGCGGGGGTACGTTGGGGAAGGTCAACACGATATATCGCCTGGAGGGCCCATGACCGATCAAGAGTGGACTGTCACCAGTCCGGAGACCATCGACGTCGACGGCGTGACGTCCCTGAAACTTGGCATGGTGCAGGGACGGTTCGACGTCGTCACGCACCAGGAACCCGTCACCCGGGTAGAGATCTCGGATGTGCACGGCGATCCGGTGGCTGTCTCACTGAGCGGCGGAAGGCTGGAGGTCCGCCACCAACTGCACGGCCCCCAGGGCTGGTTCAAGAACCTCATGGGAACGGTCAACCACAACAGCGAAAACTCGGCCGTCATCAGCATTGCCGTCCCCGCCCACGTCAGCGTTGAGGCCGGCACCGTCAGCGGCGATGGGCTGGTGTCCGGCATAGCCGCGAACACCCGCCTCAGCACGGTCTCCGGTTCGGTCATGGCGGACAGCACAAGCGGGGAACTGCACGTCCAGACTGTCAGCGGAGAAGTCTCCATCCGCAACCACACCGGGGTCCTGACAGCCAAGAGCGTCTCCGGTGAAGTGACGGCATCCGGCCGCCTCACCAACATCCGGGCGAACACGGTCAGCGGGGACATGAGTTTCGACCTCCAGGGCTTCACCCACGATTTCGGAGCCAACTCGGTCTCGGGAGACCTCACCATCCGGCTGCCCCACGACGTAGGCGTGGACATCATCGCCAAGTCCGCCAGCGGCGCGGTGGTGATCGGAGACCAGCGGTACACGGTAGTGGGGGGCAAGGTGGAGACCATTGCGGGCCCTGACGGCCAGCTGATGCTGGTGCGGACCAACTCAGTGTCCGGAAAGACCTCCATCTTCCACAGGACCGTGGCAGGAAACGCAGAAGCAGGCACGTAATGGCACCGGTCTTTGCCCACGGCGCGCTCCGGCTGTATCTCCTGGCGCTGCTTGAGTCCGGGCCAAAACACGGCTATGAGCTCATCAAGGCGCTCAAGGAGCGGTTCGGCGGAACATACTCCCCCAGCGCCGGCACCATCTACCCGCGGCTGGGCAAACTCGAGGAGGAAGGCCTGGTGGCCACCGAATCAGCCGGCCGCCGCACGAATTACCACATCACCGCCGCCGGGCTGGCCGAGCTTAACCGCCGCCGCGACGAGCTGGCAGGGGTGGAGAGCGACATTTCAGCCTCTGTCCGGCGGCTGGCTGACAACCTGCGCGAGGACATCCGCAGCAACATGAGGGGCCTGCGTGCGGATCTTGCCGCCACCGCCGAGGCAGCCCGTGCCAGCGCACTGTCCACGGACTTCAGGGTCCCCGGACGGCTTCCGGCCGAAAGCCAGCGGTCCCTCAAGGAAGCCGAAATGATGCTCCAGCAGTTCCGGGACGACCTTAGGGCGGAGCTGCGGCTGCAGGCCGGCAGGCAACCGCTCAGTCCCCTGGCACTGGAAACGCTGAGGACCGTGCTGGAGCAGGCCGGCATCTCCATCCGCAACTCGCTGAACTCCTAACCCCCAGGCGCCGCACCGCCGTCAATGCGCAGGTCATCCGGCTGTTCCTGGTTCGCGGGCCGCCCCGTGATGTGGGAGACTTGAGGGCAGCTCTTTTGAGTACCAACATTAAGGAGGCCAGCTATGAGCAAGCGTGCACGCAAGCGTCGTGACCGTAAGCGTGGCGGCGCGAACCACGGGAAGCGCCCCAACACCTAGGCACATGCCAGGAACTACGGTTCAAACGAAGGACCCCGGAAGCCACATGGCTTCCGGGGTCCTTTGTTATCAGCTGGGGCGGGGCGGTCCTAGGCGTCCACTGGCCGGATGGTGTGGATCCGGTCAAGAATGGCGTTCTTCAGGTTCTCCGGAGCAGCTTCGCTGCAGGAGCGTTTAACCATGTTGCGAATCACGCACTCAAGGTCGTACTGCTCCGTGCATTCCGGGCAGTCATCAAGGTGGTTTTTGATCTCCGTGATGTCCTCACGGGTCAGGGCACCGTCGAGGTACTCGTAGATGCGTTGCATCCGGCTGTCGTCGCAGTCGCCCAATCCCTGGCAGTCGCTCATTTCCTGCTCTCCTGTTGTGTGCTTTCTGCCGCGTCCTGTGAAGTAGCGGCCGTCTTGAACCCGCGCTCCGCGGCGTACTCCCCCAGCATGTCCCGCAGCATCCTCCGGCCACGGTGGAGCCGGGACATCACCGTGCCGATGGGCGTGTTCATGATTTCTGAAATTTCCTTGTAGGCGAACCCCTCCACATCCGCGAAGTAGACCGCAAGGCGGAATTCCTCGGGGATGTCCTGGAGCGCCCTTTTGACGTCGGAATCCGGAAGGTGGTCCAACGCCTCTGCCTCGGCGGAACGGAGTCCGCTGGAGGTGTGTGACTCGGCCCGCGCCAACTGCCAGTCCTCGATGGTGTCCGAGTTGGACTGGAGCGGCTCACGCTGCCGCTTTCGGTACAGATTGATGTAGGTATTCGTCAGGATGCGGTACAGCCAGGCCTTGAGGTTGGTCCCGGGCCGGTACTGGTGGAAAGCAGAGAAGGCCTTGGTATAGGCCTCCTGGACAAGGTCCTCGGCGTCAGACGGATTCCTCGCCATGCGCATGGCAGCCGAGTACAGCTGATCGACGTACTGCATCGCATCGCGTTCGAACCTCAGGCGGCGCTGTTCCACCGACTCAGTGGAAACATCCACCAGGTCCCCGCCGGTTTCGGCAGGCGCCGGGACCACAGCCGAGTCCGCAGCCTCATGCCCTGCTGCTGCGCTGCTCTTCGCTTCACTGTCGGAAGCCTCATACATGGCCGCGACGGCCGGATCCAGGGTGCTCATTGCCTTCAAGTCTACTGGGAGGCTGCGCGCCCGCGGCGAGCCATAGCTCAGCGGTTCAGCCTCGAATGAGTCCATCGCCACCGGGCCTGCTGTTTCAATTCCGTCCAACACCCGCGCCAAGGGCACAACTCCGCTCTGCTTGTCCATCCCTGTATCTGCATCTGGAAATCTGCATCCGTCGATCTGTGCCTGCCGGCAGGCCCAGATGTAGCCCAGGGTTTCCCTGCGGCAGAGCATTCCCGGATGCGTCATGAATAACCTCATGCCTTCGGCAAATATTCCCCAAAAGTGCAAGACTAGAACGGACTCCGCCGCTTTCGATGCGGTTCGTCCATCCAGGAGGAAATCCATGTCCTTTTTCCGCACGCTCGCCCGCCCCATGCTGGCCTCCAGTTTCGTCATTGCCGGAGTGGATAAGCTCAAGAATGCCGATGACACCGCGCAGCAGCTTTCGCCGCTGCTTCGCAAGGCTGCCGCGTCCCTGCCCTTCAAGTCGGACGAGAAAACCCTGGCCCGCGTTATCGGCGGAACGCAGGTGGGAGCCGGCGTGCTTTTCGGACTGGGCAAATTCTCCAGGCTCTCGGCCACGCTGCTCACGGTGATCTCCCTGCTGAACACCTTTGTTGAGTGGCGCAGTGCGGACATCAGCACCAAGGAAGGGCGGGAAAACCGCCGTAACCAGCTTCTCAAGAACCTGTCCCTGAGCGGCGGCGCCCTGCTGGCATCCGTTGACACAGCCGGCAAGCCGGGCCTGGCCTGGCGAGCGGAACACCTGGCCGCGGATGCACGCAAGAACGCCTCGCACCTGGCGGCCGACGCCCGGAAGACCACCAACAAGAAGCTCCACAAGGCGGACAAGGTTGTGCGGCGCGCTGTGGAACAGGCCACGGGGGCCTAACAACGCATGACCGCAGCAGCCGCCGTCCGGGATGACTCCGGAACGCCCCTTCCCCACTGGCCCGCGCCCTTCGCCTCCCGGCCCGTCGATGCCACCGTCACCGTGCCCGGTTCGAAGTCCCTGACCAACAGGTACCTGGTTCTTGCCGCTTTGGCCGATGGGCCGTCCCGCCTGCGGGCACCCCTGCATTCGAGGGACTCAGCCCTCATGATCGAGGCGCTCCGGCAGTTGGGCGCCACCATCACGGAGGTTCCCGGGGACGGTGCCTTCGGGCCCGACCTGGAAGTGGTTCCGCTGGACCCGGATGCTGTGTCTCCCCTCACAAGGATCGACTGCGGGCTCGCGGGTACGGTCATGCGGTTCGTTCCTCCGCTGGCCGCGCTGCGGAACGGCGAAAGCGTGTTCGACGGCGACCCCCATGCCCGCAAACGGCCGATGGGAACCATCATCGAGGCGCTCACTGCGCTGGGAGTGGCCGTTTCCGCAGAGGGGGGCGGGACGCCGTCGTCACTGCCGTTCGTTGTGGAAGGCACAGGTGAGGTCCGCGGCGGCCACCTAGTCATCGATGCCAGCGCGTCGTCCCAGTTCGTTTCGGCGCTGCTCCTGGTGGGCGCAAGGTTCACCGAGGGCCTGCACCTCGAACACGTGGGCAAGCCGGTGCCGAGCCTCGACCACATCAACATGACCGTGGCAGTCCTTCGCGGCGCCGGGGTTGCCGTTGATGACTCGGTGCCCAACCACTGGGTGGTCAGCCCCGGCCCCATCCGCGCCTTCGACCAGCGGATCGAGCAGGACCTGTCCAACGCCGGTCCCTTCCTCGCCGCCGCGCTGGCCTCCCGCGGAACCGTGCGGATCCCCGGCTGGCCGGACGAAACGCAGCAGGTCGGTGACCTCTGGCGCAGCATCCTCGCCACGATGGGCGCCGAGGTAACACTGGACGACGGCGTCCTCACGGTCACCGGGGGCCCCCGCATCAAGGGCGGAGACTTCGCCGACACCAGCGAACTCGCGCCCACCGTGGCCGCCCTGTGTGCATTGGCTGCCGGCCCCTCCCGGCTGACCGGCATCGCGCACCTGCGGGGCCACGAGACGGACCGCCTCGCCGCCCTGGTCACGGAGATCAACCGACTTGGCGGCGACGCTGAGGAAACCAGCGACGGCCTGGTGATCCGTCCCGCACAGCTGCATGCCGGCGTCGTGCACAGCTATGCCGACCACCGCATGGCCACCGCGGGAGCCATACTCGGCCTCGCCGTGGAGGGCGTCCAGGTGGAGGACATCGGCACCACCGCCAAGACCATGCCGGATTTCCCCCGGCTGTGGGCAGACATGCTGGCGCAGAATGGCCCCGCCGCAGCGGCGTCGGAAGGTTCCAGCGGTGGCGCGTAGCACTGATTCCTGGGATGAATCGGACGTCCGGATCCGGCCCAGCAAGAAGGGCTCCCGGCCCCGCACCAAGGACAGGCCAAGCCATGATGACGCCGTCACGGGACGCATCATCACCGTTGACCGGGGCCGGTACACCGCAGTGGTGGGAGAAGACTCCGGCAAGGAGCGGGTAGTCATTGCCGCCCGGGCCAGGGAACTCCGCCGGAACCCGGTGGTCGCAGGAGATTTTGTCTCTCTGGTCGGCGACGTCTCCGGGGAGCCGGACACCCTGGCACGGCTGGTGAAGATCCAGGACCGCAAGACCCTGCTGCGGCGCAGCGCGGACGACACGGACCCTGTGGAACGGGCAGTGGTGGCCAATGCCGACCAGCTGGTGATCGTGGTGGCAGCAGCGAACCCCGAGCCGCGGACCGGCTTCATCGACCGAGCCCTTGTGGCCGCCTACGACGCCGGCATCGAACCGATCCTGCTGGTCACCAAGGCGGACGTCAAAGATCCGGCGGAATTGCTGTCCACCTACACCCACCTGGACTTTCCCGTGATCATCAGCCGGACGGCCGATTCCGCGGCCTCGGGCATTGACGCCCGTTCCGACGACGGCCTGTCCGCCCGGCTGGACAGCTCGGCCGTCGCCGAGATGCGGGGCTACCTGGACGGCAAGGTCACCGTGATGCTGGGACACTCAGGCGTTGGAAAGTCAACGATGGTCAATGCGCTGACCGGGGCGGAACGGGCCACCGGCGGAGTGAACGCCGTGACGGGCCGCGGCCGGCACACGTCGTCGTCGGCCCTTGCGCTGAAGCTGGCGGATGCGCCATCCGGAAGCTGGATCATCGACACCCCCGGCATCCGCTCGTTCGGCCTGGCGCACGTGGACCCGGACCGCATCCTCCGCTCGTTCCCGGACCTCTCCCCCGGCATCGACGACTGCGAGCGAGGGTGCAAGCACACCGCCACTGCGGTGAACTGCGGACTGGACGCATGGGTGGGCGCGGGGCACGCCGGCCCCACCGGAGCAGCAAGGCTTGGCTCCCTTCGGCGCCTCCTCGGCACGGACCCGCGGCTGGAAGCCCAGGAGGCAAAGGAACTGGGAAGCGTCACCTGACGGGCCCGCTTCCCGGCAGAACGGCGCGCAGACGGTAGTTTGGAACCATGATCCAACCCGCTTCGAGCTACAACGATGACCTGCGCCTGGCCCACGTCCTGGCCGATTCCGTGGATGACCAGACCATGAGCCGCTTCAAGGCCCAGGACCTCCACATTGAGACCAAGCCGGACCTGACGCCCGTCACCGATGCGGACAAGGCAGCCGAGGAGGCCATCCGCGGCCAGCTCTCCCGGTCCCGTCCACGCGATGCCGTACTCGGCGAGGAGTTCGGCAGCACAGGCCACGGGTCGCGGCGGTGGATTATCGACCCCATTGACGGCACCAAGAACTTCGTCCGGGGCGTTCCTGTCTGGGCCACCCTGATCGCTCTGGTGGATGAGGGCGAGCCGGTGGTGGGCGTGGTCAGCGCTCCCGCCCTGGGCAAGCGCTGGTGGGCCGCCAAGGGCATGGGAGCCTACATGGGGCGTTCCCTTGCCGCGGCCACCCGCCTCCGGGTGTCCAATGTGTCCAGCCTGTCCGATGCTTCCCTTTCCTATTCGAGCCTGGGCGGCTGGAAGGAACGCGGAAACCTTAATGAATTCCTGGGCCTTACCGAGGACGTGTGGCGGACCCGGGCGTTTGGTGACTTCTGGTCCTACTGCATGGTGGCCGAAGGTTCGGTGGACATCGCCTGCGAGCCCGAACTGAACCTCTACGACATGGCCGCACTGGTGCCCATCGTGGTGGAGGCGGGTGGCCGCTTCACCTCGCTGGAGGGCGAGGACGGTCCGTTCGGCGGGAACGCCCTGGCCACCAATTCCATCCTGCACTCCGAGGTGCTGCGCCGGCTTAACCCGAACCTGGACGACCTCCTCTAGTCCCGGCAGCACGAATAATCGACGGCGGGCGCCCCCGAAAGGAGGCGTCCGCCGTCGTGTTCTTCGGTTCAGGTGCCTCTTTTCAACCGTACGTAACAAAGCCCTTAACATTTCCGCGGGCTTTTAACCTTCGCTGCCCATGTCTTACGCTCTTAACCAGGTCACGAGTGCCAGCGCAAAACCCCGGTTTGCTGGCCGGCAACCCTCCATTCGCGGTGGGGTGCCCCGGGTGACGACCAGGCCGGTCCGGAACGGATGCGGCAAGCGCGGATTCCTGCATGGAGTCCTGTTGTGAAGTGAGGTCTCTGTGACAACTGCCACCGTCTCCCCCGAAGCCGCCTCCCCCCAAGCCGCTGTCCAGCATCAGGCAGCCGCCCTGCCGGGTTCACCGGAGCTCTTTAACCAGCGCCGCACCGCCGCCGGCCGTCCGCTCGCCGCGGTCAGCGGCGCCGAAATCCAGGCCCCGCTGATCCACGGCGGCCACGTCCGGTACGCCAACCTGGACTATGGCGCATCGGCCCCCGCCCTCTCGGTGGTGTCGGCCTACCTCAACGAGATCCTGCCCTTCTACGCCAGCGTCCACCGCGGTGCCGGCTACGCGTCCCAGATCAGCACCTCGGTCTATGAGAACGCCCGCGCCATCGTCCGCGACTTCGTGGGCGGCCGCCCGGACGATTCGGTGATCTTCACCCGGAACACCACTGACTCCCTCAACCTGCTGGCGGGATGCCTGCCTGTCACCGACGGACGGCCCGACGGCGACGTCCTTTACCTCGACATTGAGCACCACGCCAACCTCCTGCCGTGGCAGGGTGTCCCCCACCGCAGCATCGTGGCAGCGGACACCATTGCGGAAACGATTGACACCGTCCGTGCGGAACTGCAGCAGGGCGGCGTCAGCCTGCTCGCCGTGACCGGAGCTTCCAACGTCACGGGCGAAATCCTTCCCATCCGTGCCCTTGCCGCGCTGGCGCACGAGCACGGGGCAAGGATCGCGGTGGACGCGGCCCAACTGGCCCCACACCGGCGGATCGACATCACCGCGGACAACGTCGACTACGTAGCCTTCTCGGGCCACAAGCTCTACGCACCTTTTGGTGCCGGCGTGCTGGTGGGCCGGCCGGACTGGCTCGACGCCGGAACACCGCACCTTGCCGGCGGCGGCGCCGTCAAGGAAGCCAGGCTCGACGGCGTCAGCTGGGCAACCGGCCCGGCCCGCCACGAGGGCGGATCACCGAACGTGCTGGGTGCGGCGACCCTGGCCCGCGCCACGCAGGTCATCGCGGAACTGGACCAGGACCGCTGGCATGCCCACGAATCAGCCATCCGCTCCTTCCTGGTGGAAGGCCTACAGGAGATCGACGGCGTCACCGTCCACCAGATCTTCAAGGACACGAACCCGGACACCGACACCATCGGCGTGGTCAACTTTTCCGTGGAAGGCTACGACGCCGGCCTGGTGGCCGCCTACCTGTCGGCAGAACATGGAGTGGGCCTGCGCGACGGCCGCTTCTGCGCGCACCCGCTGCTGAAGCGGCTGGGCCTTCCTTCCGGTTCCCTTCGGGCCAGCTTCGGCGTCGGTTCAAGGCTGGAGGATGCCGAGCGTCTGCTGACCGGCATCCGGGACCTGCGGACCAAGGGCCTTGGCTGGGACTATGTGGTGGACGCGGGCCGCTGGGTTCCGGCCCATGACAACCGCACGTACCCCCACTGGGCGCCCAACACACCGGGAACGGCCGGAGCCGCGCCCTGCATCGACGACTGACCCGGGGCTGGCCTGCCGGCTGGTGCCCTGCCGCTGCGGCTGATGCGGTAAATTCGGAGGACACCAAAAAACCGGATGAAGGAGGCCGCGCGTGGCACGGGGTGGCCCACGGCTGGATCACGGCCGGCGCCGGGAGCTCGGCCAGAGCTTCCAGGACGGCGGCAGGCACTACCAGCAGGTGCGGCCCGGCTACCCTGGCGAATCAGCGCGCTGGCTGGTGCCTCCAGGGGCACGCAATGCGCTCGACGTGGGCGCCGGTACCGGGAAATTCACCGAACTGCTGCTCGACCTCGGTCTGTCCGTCACGGCCGTGGACCCGTCAGCGGACATGCTCGGGCAGTTGGCTGAGCACTGCCCCGCCGCCACGGCTGTCCTTGGCACCGCAGAGGCGACCGGCCTGCCTGACGCGGCTTTCGACGTCGTCACCGTAGCGCAGGCGTGGCACTGGTGCGATGCCCTGAGGGCCAGCACCGAACTGGCCCGCGTCCTCCGCCCCCACGGAACGCTGGGACTGGTCTGGAACCAGCTGGACACGTCCGTCCCCTGGGTTCACCGGCTCTCCAGGATCATGCATGCCGGGGATGTCTACAAACCCGGCCACCGCCCGCTCATAGGACCCGAGTTCGAGGCGCTGGAGGACCACCTCACGCGCTGGCAGGACTCCGTGACAACCGCAGACCTCATGGAGCTGACAAAATCCCGGAGCTACTACCTGCGCGCCGGCGAGGCCACCCGGGCGAAAGTGCTGGCCAACCTGGACTGGTACCTTCACGACCACTTGGGCCACGGGCCGGACGAAGAATTGAAACTGCCGTACCTGACGCTCGCATGGCGGGCGGTCCGGGCATGAGCGCCCTCCAGTCCACGTGCGGCCAAGGGCAGCCGGTAGGCTGGATCCTGTGAAGACCAGTGCTCCCTCCTCCTCCATAGAGGACTACGTCAAGGTCATCTATTCCTTCACTGAGTGGCAGGACAAACCCATCACCTCCTCCCAGCTGGCACAGCGCCTGGGGGTGGCCAATTCCTCCGTTTCGGAGATGGTCCGGAAGCTGAAGGACCAGGGCCTGGTGGACCACAAGCCGTACAGTGCCATCAGGCTCACGGCGTCCGGCCTGCAGCTTGCCCTCGCCATGGTGCGGCGCCACCGCCTCATAGAGACCTACCTTGTTCAGCAGCTTGGGTACAGCTGGGACGAGGTCCACGACGAAGCCGAGCTTCTGGAGCACGCCGTCTCGGACACGTTCATAGAACGCGTTGCGGCGAAACTGGGCAACCCGCAGCGGGATCCGCACGGCGATCCGATCCCCACGGCGGACGGCCAGGTCTTTATGCCCCGAGCGCACCTCATGGGAGAGCTGGACCAGGGCCACACGGGCCGCATCACCCGGATCAGCGATGACAACCCGGACCTGCTCCGCTACCTTGCGGCCGAAGAGATAGACCTCGACGCCGAAGTGGAGGTGGTGGGCCGCAGGCCGTTCGGAGGCGCCCTGGTGGTGCGTGTCCGGGACTCAGGCCGTACGCGCGACTACGACCTGGCCGATGAGATCACGTCGGCGCTGTGGGTCCACAGCGACCGCCCCCACCCAGGCTGCCTTCTCGCGGACGCCGGATTTCCCCCCAGCTCGCCCGGGGCATGAGCGGGCCGAAGACATCGTGGGCACCCAGGGCAGGCGCCTGGCTGGCCGTTGCCGCAGGGGGCCTGGCGGGGACAGAACTCCGGTACGTCCTGGGGCTGGCCTTTCCGGAAGTCTCCGGATCCATTCCCTGGACCACCCTTAGCGTCAACGTGGCGGGCAGCTTTGTCCTGGCCGCCCTGACCACCATCTGGATGGCCCGCCCGCGCACCCCCTTCTGGTTGCGGGCAGGGCTGGGGCCAGGTCTCTTGGGCTCCTTCACCACGTTCTCAGCCGTGGTCTTTTCCCTGGACCAGCTGGTGCGGGCGGGTCAGCACGGAATGTGGACTGCATATCTGGCGCTTTCGGTGGTGCTGGGGCTGGCTGCGGCGGGCCTTGGGTGGCGGACTGGAAAGCTTGTTGGCCGACCGTCCGGGAGCGGTCAATGATAGCCGCGGTCCTGGTGGGATTTTTCGGGGTGGCAGGCGCCCTCCTCCGCTTCGGCATTGACAGCTGGTTCGCCCATCACAGCTCCCGGCAGACTGTGCGTGCCGGCGGCCATGGGGCCCGGACCTCCGTGAGGCTGCACTGGCCCTGGGCCACACTGCTGGTGAACGTGGCGGGGTGCTTCATAATCGGCGCTGCGCACGGTCTAAGTGCGGGACTGGGGCTGGGCGCGGAGTGGCAGGCGGGGCTGGCGACAGGCTTAGCCGGCGGGCTCACCACCTTCAGCTCCTGGACCACGGCCACGGTGCGGCTGCTGAGCGAGGAACGCCTCGGGTCGGCTGCGGTGAACGTTGCCGCCAACCTGGTCCTGGGCCTGGCTGCGGCGGCGGCGGGGATCGCCCTGGTATCTACGGTGTAGGAAGCGCGGCCCCGGGGGCCCTGATTTGGGGGGCTCCCGTATCGTGGATGGTGATGATTAGCAGACGCGACGCGGCCATTGCCCTTGATGTACCCATGGAGATGGCACAGCGCCACGGCCTTCCAAAATGGCTGACCGAGGCCCAGCTGGGCGAGATCCTGGACAACCCTCCGCCCTGGCTGGTCCAGTCCCGTGCCAACCGCACGGGCAAGCGCCCGGTCTGGGTCCACCTCGAATGCGCGGTCTGCGGCTACGAGGAGGCGGCCCGCCCCAAGAAGTGGTGGCCGGACTTTACCTACGTGATCTGCGGCCACCACCGCCCGGACGAGGTGCCTGCGGTCCGCCCGGGGTTCGTCCGCAGCGAGTTCGACGGCGTGGGGACACGTTTTGTGGGCATCGCAGACGTGCCTGTCCCGGACTGATTTCCCGCACTGCCAGGCCATTACATTCGGGGCCGAAAGGGCGTAGCTTACGAGGAGGGACGCAGCCCGTCCCCTGCTATAAGGAGCACGCACCATGCCGGACAAAACACCCCACCAGAACCTGGCAAAGAAGCCGGTCAAGACCATCAAGGAAAAACGCGCCGAGAAGAAGTCCAAGCACCCTGAGGCTGACCAGGACGCGGTCGCGCATTTGAAGAAGCGCCGGTAGTCCTACTGCCCGTTTGCCTGCATTTCTTCGGGGACGGCAACGAGGTCCTCTTCCCTGCCGCGCCTCAGCACCCTGATCTGCAGTGGCTGTCCGATCGCATCGGCGAACAGCAGCTTCTGCAGGCTCTCGGCGTTGCTGACGGCGCGGCTTCCGGCGGTCAGGATGACGTCGCCGGCCTCCAGGCCCGCGCGGTCTGCGGGTGACCCGGCCAGAACCTCCACCACCCTGAGCCCGTCCCGCTGGCCCGTCCTGATCACTGCGCTGGCGTTCAGCCGGATCGGCGTGCTGACCACGCCCAGGTATGCCCTCCTGACCCGCCCGTCTCCCAACAAGGCTGAGATGATGCGCCGTGTTGTTGTGTTGATGGGAACGGCGAGTCCCAGACCGGCGCCTGCCACTGCCGTGTTGATGCCGACGATCCGGCCATGCGCGTCCGCCAGCGCGCCGCCGGAACTGCCTGGGTTGAGGGCCGCATCGGTCTGGATGACATCCTCGATCACCCTCCGGTTGCCGCCTGCCCAGACCGGGATGGAACGGCCCAGGCCGCTGACCACTCCGGCCGTGACCGACCCCGCCAGCCCGAGCGGATTCCCGACTGCGATCACCAGCTGTCCCACACGCAAGGTCTCGGCGTCGCCGAACCGGGCAGGAGTGGCTTTCGGCGCTTTCCCGCGGACCACGGCAAGATCCGACAACGGATCAGCCCCCACGAGTTCGAGATCAGTCCGGCTGCCGTCCGCGAACGCAGCATGGCCTTTGTGCGTGCCGGCCACGACGTGGGAATTCGTGAGGAGATAACCGTCCTCGGTAAAGAGGACGGCCGAGCCTGCCCCCACCCGGAACCGTCCGTTCCGTCGGGCGCTGGTCATTTCGATGGCTGCAACGTACGGCGTCACCATCTCAGCCACGCGCATGACCGTTCGGGAGTACGAGTCCAAGGCATCGTCGTCGTACTCCCCCGGAGTGGCGCCGGGCATCCGGTCCATGGGTACCTCCTGGCGGCTCCGACCGCCTCCGGCGCTCGACCGGGGACTGCAACGCCGGATCCTATAGGGGACAACCCAAGGACGGCCGCCGCTAGTCCCGGAACCGCTACGCCATCGGTGAACAGCTTTTAAGCAACGAAAGACCCGGACGGGGTGTCCGGGCCTTTCGTTGTACCTTGCGGCATTGTCAAAATGTGGAGATGGGGGGAATTGAACCCCCGTCCGATGTCGTGTTGTCAGGGCTTCTCCGGGCGCAGTTTGCGTCGGATTTTCTCGGCCCCAGCCATGCTGCAAACAGCTGGCTGATCCGGGCCCAGTCATCTAAGAGTCCCGTTCACCCCGATGACGGAGGTGGACAGCAGTGGCTATCTAAATGACGCCAGGATCCGGGGCGATAGCAACCTCGGGCTGACGGACTGTCTTACTGCTTAGGCAGCAAGAGCGAAGTCAGTGCGCTTAGATTCGGCACTTATTGGTTTGCAGACAGCGTTTACGAGATAATTCTGCATCCTCGGCCCGCTTCACCTGTCGCGACTAACATCGTCGAAACCGATCATCCCCATATTCTTTTATCAAACCGGCAGGCTGGCCCACCGGACTATTCATCATAACGCACGTCCGCGTCAAAACATTCCTAGCGGCGCCGGTTGCGCTCCCGCATCTCACGCTGCGCCTCGCGGTTGTCCTGCTGCTCGCGCAGGGTCTGCCGCTTGTCGTACTCGCGCTTGCCGCGGGCCACACCGATTTCCACCTTGGCGCGGCCGTCCACAAAGTAGAGCTGCAGCGGGACGATGGTATAGCCCGATTCGCGCACCTTGTGGGAGATCTTGATGAGTTCCTCACGGTGCAGCAGGAGCTTGCGGCGCCGGCGGGCTGCATGGTTGGTCCAGCTTCCCTGGTTGTACTCAGGGATGTGGATGGCTTCCATCCACAGCTCGTCGTTATAGAAGGTGCAGAAGCCGTCCACCATGGAGGCGTGGCCCTCGCGCAGGGATTTAACTTCGGTGCCCATGAGCGCGATTCCAGCCTCGTAGGTATCCAGCACGTGGTAGTCGTGCCGGGCCTTGCGGTTGGTGGCCACCACTTTACGGCCACTTTCTTTAGGCAAGGGAAAGCTCCTCAGGTCAGTTCGGTTGTCCTCCGGGCCAACCGGCGCGGAGTCATACCAGTGTACGGCAGGGTGAAGACGGTGCTACAGCAGCCTCATTGGGTCCACCGGGTTGCCGTTCAGCCAGGTTTCGAAGTGGGCGTGGCAGCCTGTGGAGTTGCCCGTGTTGCCGGAGTAGGCGATCAGCTGTCCCTGCGAGACCCGCTGGCCGTTGGAGACCACGATGCTGGCGTTGTGGTAGTAGATGGTGTTCAGGGTATTGCCTTCGATGAGGCCGTGGGAGATCTTCACCCGCCAGCCGCCTCCGTCACCAGAGTTCCAGCCGGAGCTGAATACTTCCCCGGCTGCCGCCGCATAGACGGGTGTGCCACAGGCCGCGCCAAAGTCCAGCCCGGTGTGCATGTACCCACCTTGGCCGTAGAAGTCGATGGTGCCCGGCGGGGTGGCCCGCCATCCGAATCCGGACGTGATGGGAACGCTGCCGTCAAAGGGATGCCGGAGGCCAAATGCCGACGGCGACCCGACTGGCGGCATGAACGACTGTGCCGGGGGCGCTGGCGGGGGCGGCTGGTTCCTGGCTGCGGCTTCGGCTGCGGCGGCTGCAGCCGCTGCTGCCGCAGCTGCTTCTGCCTTCCTGCGCTGCTCTGCTTCCCAGGCTTCCCGCAGTCTGCGGTCGCGTTCCTGGATCTCGGCTGCCACCGCATTCTGGCTCGCCTGGACGCCTGCCAGCTGGGACTGGATGCCGGGCTTGGCAGCCTGCAGCTCCGCGTCCAGGCGGGTGGTGTCGGCGATCAGTTTATCGACCTGTTCCTTCTTCGCTGCCGCTTCATCGCGGGCGGCTTTTTCCCGCTCAAGGGCTGCATCCGCTTTGGCTTTCAGGTCCTTGATCTCGGCCTCGACCGCCTGGAGGCGCGCTTCAGAGTTCACGTTGGTGGCGCTCTGCTGCGACAGTTTGTCCATGGCAGCGTTTTGGCTCCGCATGGCCTGGTCCGCCAGGTCCATGGTTTCGGTCAGGCTGCCGCCGTTGTTGGACCCAAAGAAAAGGGAAAGGTTGGAGGGTACGCCGCCGGATTTGTAGGCCTGTGTTGCAATCTGACCGATCAGCTTCTTGGTGTCGGCGATCTTCTGCTTGTCAGATTCGAGTTGCTGCGTGATTTTGGCCTTGTTCTGCTGTGCCATGTCCACGCGGGCGGAGAGCGCCTCGACTTCCTTGACGGCACCGGCCACACGGCCCTGCGCTTCAAGGAGCGCCTGCTGTGCCCCGGGAAGTTGGCCCTGGTAGATCACCAGGTCGCCGGCTGCCTTGGCGATGCGCGAATCGACGAATTCCAGGGACTGCTGGACGCGTGAGGCCTCGGCCTCAAGGGCTTTCTGCCGGTCCTCAAGCTCGTCAGCGAAGGCCGCCGGCGTTGACGATGCCAGCCCTGCGGCGAGGACAACAGCCAGCACACCACTGAGCAGGCTGGTGCGGGGCGCCGCACTGCGCGCGCCGTTTCGCCGGGAGCGGGAAGCGTTCTTGTCCGGTGCATTCATGGGCATTCCTCGATTTATTTGCATACCTAGACGCGAAGGTATCGGCGTAAGGTCAAGAGAGACGAAATTCCAGCCAAGGATGCACCAAGGATTAGCAGTGCGGGAATCAGGATCAGCGTCTGGCCGGAGGATATGAAGGCAGTGTCGGGATACTGCTGGGACATGAATTCTCCGAGGAAGAAGTGTGCCACGGCCCAGAGCGTTGCCGAGGCCAGGGCGGCGCCGATCACCGCGGCGATGACGCCCTCGAGGATGAACGGCAGCTGGATCACTGTCTTGGACGCACCTACCAGCCTCATGATCCCCGTTTCGCGGCGGCGGCTGAACGCCGAGAGCCTGATGGTGGTGGCGATCAGCAGGATTGCGCAGACAATCATGACGCCGGCGATGCTGACTGCCACCAGGGAGGCGCCGTTCATCACCGAGAACAGGCGTTCGAGCAGCTGGCGCTGGTCAATGACCGTCTCAACGCCGGGCTGGGAGGAAAAGGTCTCGCTGATGATCTGGTACTTTTCCGGATCCTTCATGTTGATCCGGAAGGACGCCGGCAGCTGGTCGGGGGTCACCGAGTCCACGATGGGCGAATTGGAGAACTGGTCCTTGAAGTGGTTGTAGGCCTCCTCCTTGGACTCGAACTGGAAGTCGTTAACGTATTGCGCCACGGCGGGAGACTCCAGCAGTGTATTGAGGCTGGCCTGCTGTTCGGCGGTGACCGGCCCGCTGGCGCAACCTGCCGCCGTCGAGCCTTCACTGCAAAGGAAGATGGCCACCTGGACTTTGTCGTACCAATAGCCCTTCATCTGGTTGATCTGCATCTGCAGCATGCCTGCTGCACCCACGAAGGTGAGCGAGACGAAGGTGACCAGGATGACCGAGACCACCATGGAGAGGTTGCGGCGGAGTCCGCTGCCGATCTCACCGAGGATAAACGCGAGCCTCATCGCTGCCCCTCGCCTTCGCCGGGAACCCCAGTTTCGGGGGCGTCCCGCCCGCTGGCGTCCTTGAGCCTGCGGGACTGGCCTACAACCGGAATCATCGAGGTGTAGAGCGCCCTTGCCTCGTCACGGATGACGACGCCGCTCTTGAGTTCCACCACGCGTTTACGCATTTCATTGACGATGTCGTCGTCGTGTGTTGCCATGACCACGGTGGTCCCGTTTTGGTTGATCTTGTCCAGGATGCCCATGATGCCCATTGAGGTGGTGGGGTCGAGGTTTCCGGTGGGCTCGTCGGCGAGCAGGATCCCTGGACGGTTGACGACGGCGCGGGCGATGGCCACGCGCTGCTGTTCGCCACCGGAGAGCTCGTGCGGCATGCGGTGTTCCTTGCCTTCGAGGCCCACCGTCTTGAGGACCTCGGGGACGGTATCGCGGATGACGCTGCGGCTTTTGCCGATGACCTGCATGGCGAAGGCGACGTTTGCGAAGACGTTCTTCTGGGGCAGGAGCCGGAAATCCTGGAAGACGACGCCAATTCCGCGGCGGAGCCGTGGCACGCGCCAGCTGGAGATCTTGGCCACATTCTGCCCGGCGACGTAGACGGCACCGGATGTTGCCCGGTCCTCCTTGAGGACGAGCCGGAGGAAGGTGGATTTGCCGGAGCCGGATGCACCGACCAGGAAGGCGAATTCGCCGCGGTCAATCTCAAGGTTGACAGCGTCCAGCGCGGGCCGCGCTTTCTGGTCGTAGACCTTGGTGACATTTTCGAATCGGATCATGGCCCTAAGTACCCTGCAGGGCATGGCTGATTCTGATGCAGCCCAGTTCTGCAGCCGGTGCGCGGGTTTCGTGTGGGGGAAGTAGGGCCCCGGCCCCTCGACTATACGCAGGAGTGCCCGCGTATCACACCGGTTTCAGGGGGCGTGTCGCCGGATCCGTGTGCCTGGCCCCGCTGTGGGGCCTATTTTTCGCTGTGCCGGCAAATGGCCGTCCTGTGGCTACGTGAGCGGGAATGCGGCCCAAAACCGATTGCTTTGCTTGCTTTTGCCGAGGTTCCACAAATTCCCCACAGAATATCCTGAGGTTCGTCTGGAGGGCACGGGACGCCCCCTAAGCTCAGATTCGAAGGCGAGCGGTGCATTTTCAGCACCCGCCCAAGTTTCATGAGGAATAAACATGTATTTCGCTTTTCCGGGGCGCGGCGCCCTTGTCGTCCTCCTGGTCTCAGTCGTCATGCTGATCTCAGCTCCGGTGACGGCAGCTGGGGAAATAACGGCGGCAGCAGAACGCCCTGTGGCGGCGAAAGAGCCCGGACGGTACCTGGTTGAGTTCGCACCGGGTGTGGACGTCCCGCGGGAAGTGCTCGCACTGGAGTCCAAGGGAATCGGTGTCAGCCACAAGTTTGGGAAAGTACTTCGCGGTGCAGCAATCAAGGCAACGGAGCGGCAAGCGGAGGCGTTGGCCCGCTCAGAAAGGGTCGCTGCCGTGGAGATCGATGCACGGGTGAATATTTCCGAAACCCAGCAACCAGCTCCATGGGGATTGGACAGGTTGGACCAGCAAAACCTTCCCCTGTCCGGCTCCTATACTACTTTCTCCTCCAGCCAGTCAGGTGTCAGAGCCTACGTTGTGGACACGGGGATCCTTGCATCCCACTCAGATTTCGGCGGGCGTGTGACTTCCGGTTGGACAGCACTGAATGACGGACGTGGAACCACCGACTGCAACGGTCATGGCACGCATGTCGCTGCAACCGTCGGCGGGCAAATCCACGGGGTGGCCAAGTCTGCGGTGCTCGTTCCAGTCCGGGTATTGGACTGTAACGGTTCGGGCTACTACTCAGATGTAATAGCCGGGCTCGACTGGGTTGCCACCGACCACCGTGACGGGAGCCCTGCCGTAGTCAACCTCAGCCTGGGCGGCCCGACCAGCAAAATGCTCGATGTCGCTGTCCAGAACGTCATCAACGACGGCGTCGCCGCAGTGGTGGCTGCCGGAAACTCTGCCATAGATGCCTGCAACAGCTCTCCTGCGCGGCTTCCCGCTGCCCTCAGTGTCGCGGCCAGCGATTCTTCAGACCGGCAGGCTTCCTTCTCAAACTACGGAGTTTGTGTGGATTTGTACGCCCCGGGCGTCGGAATCAGTTCCGCTTGGCACACGTCGACAACCGCGACCGCGTCGGCGAGCGGGACTTCAATGGCGGCACCCCACGTAGCTGGGGCCGCGGTGCTCCTGCTGGCCCAGGACCCCCTCCTGACGCCTGCCCAGGTATCCGAGACTATAGTCTCCGCAGCTGTGACAGGGGTCATTGCAAGGTCAGGGGCTAACACGCCAAACCGACTGCTGCATATGCGGCCGGCAAAGGCCTCGGCGCCGGTTACAGCGTCGCCCTTCACAGACGTGGCCCCCGATCACGTGTTCTACAAGGAGATAGCGTGGCTCGCTGGCAACGGGATCAGCAACGGCTGGACCGAACCCAACGGCACTAAGACCTACCGTCCAACCCTCGCC
>NZ_JBJURL010000197.1:0-672 GCF_046097905.1 Pseudarthrobacter sp. NKDBFgelt
TAGGCTCATCTATTAGCGCAAGGTCCGAAGATCCCCTGCTTTCCCCCGTAGGGCGTATGCGGTATTAGCATTCCTTTCGGAATGTTGTCCCCCACTAATAGGCAGATTCCTAAGCATTACTCACCCGTCCGCCGCTAGCTCAGTTACCGAAGCAACATCGCCCGCTCGACTTGCATGTGTTAAGCCTGCCGCCAGCGTTCGTTCTGAGCCAGGATCAAACTCTCAGGTTGAAGTACTGAGTGTTGTCCAGCTAAGTCACAACGTTTGACGAGGAACCACGCTGCCCTGACCATCTCACGATGATCGAGCGGCGTATTCCTTGAAACGTATAACCGCCGAAGTCTCTGTACATGCCCCCAGCTAAAAGCCAGAGGCCGCAAGAACCCCGCCGACCACGTTTCTCTTTCTCAAGATCAACTTGTCAAACAGCCAGCACCCGGAAAAACCAGATGCGCACAGCCAAACGAGCATCCCCGCTCAGCCGCTTAAGTCCGCCACAACCGGCTCCGGTCGATCGCTCGACTTTGCCGCTCTTTTGAGACAGATATCCAGGCCGCCGAGGCCGTTGTTGGCCGCCCCGTCGTCCGGTGTGATGGCTATGTACTGCCGGGCCCTTGGGGTGTCAACGCGGGTTTTTCGAAAAACGTGCGGCCGAACCCCGACAGGACGGCT
>NZ_JBJURL010000198.1:0-668 GCF_046097905.1 Pseudarthrobacter sp. NKDBFgelt
GTGTTTTCCGCGAACACATGGACGGTCTTGCAGTACGACGAGACCAGCAGCGGGTGGATGGAGGCAATCGCCGCTAGCATCCTGTATCTCGCCGCGCAACAGGCCGGTCCCCCCACGTACCATACCGATGTTCTTGTTTTGACTGCTCTTAGAGAGCCCGAGATGTCCGCCGTCCATCGGCTCCCGTGGGCGTGGCAGTCCGAGCAACCACTCGACGATGCGACCTTTATCCGGCGCGGCAGCTTCCGCAGCGGAGCGGAAACATTCAGTGTCGTGACGGCGGTCGCCGAGCGGATGGGCATGGTGTCTACAGGCGTACTTGCAGCTAAGGCCATCAACCACCTTAGGCCACGTTACTGTGTCATGGTAGGGATCTGCGCTGGATTAGAGGCCGAGACACGACTCGGCGATGCCATTCTCGCAGATCCGGCTTGGGATTACCAAAGTGGGAAGCGTATCAAGGAGACTGATGGGTCTCATGTGTTCAAGCTGGACCCTCATCAACTCCCAATCTCACAGTTCGTAAGAAGCCGCTTCAAGCAACTGGCGTTGGACAAGGATCTACTTGAGACCATCAGGCGGTCACGTGACGATGATCCGGGCCACGACTTGCGACTCCTAGTGGGCCCGATGGCCACCGGCTCAGCCGTCATCGCGGATCCTGAGAT
>NZ_JBJURL010000199.1:0-651 GCF_046097905.1 Pseudarthrobacter sp. NKDBFgelt
CCGGCGGCGCAGATGCCCGCCAGCAGCTCGCCCACCGGCCGCGGTTCACCGTTGCTGACCACGAGCGCCCGGCCGTGGATGTGGTCCATGCGGTGCAGCGCCGCGGCGATGGCTGAGGCGGCATTGTCCACATAGGTGGTATCGATCAGGGCAGCCCCGTCGTCGAGCAGCGGCAAGCGGCGGCGGCGTGCGCGGTCCAGTACACGTTCCACCAGCTGGGTGTCCCCGGGGCCCCAGACGATGTGCGGGCGCACCGCGGCGACGCGGAAATCCGGCGAGTCAGCAGCCAGCGCAAGAAGTTCGGCCCGCGCCTTGGTACGCGAATAGTCCCCGTGCGCCCGGTCCGGGTCCGCCGGTTCGGCGCCCAATCCCGCTATTGCGGCCCCTGAGTTGGCCACGGACGGCGAGGAAACGAAGACCAGGTCCCTGACGCCCGCCCCGCGGGCCGCGCGGAGCAGGCGGCGCGTGCCGTCCACGTTCACGGCATCGAAGTCCGTGGCCTTGCCCGTGAAGGAGACCTTGGCGGCCAGGTGGATAACGCCCTCCGCGCCGGCAACGGCGCGTCGGACGGCGTCGTCGTCCGTGATGGACCCGGGATGGTCCGTGGCGCCGTCGACGCCGGCCGGGCGCCGCTGGAAGGTGCTGACCTCG
>NZ_JBJURL010000200.1:0-643 GCF_046097905.1 Pseudarthrobacter sp. NKDBFgelt
ACGTCGCCGAAGCCGGTGCTCTTGGTCTCCGTGGCGGCCAGCATCCGGGACCGCAGGCCCAGGCGGCGGGCAGTCAGCACGCCCAGGAGCGCGCCGAAGGACATCACGCCGAACCCGCCGATCTGGATCAGCACCAGGATGACCGCGTGCCCGAAGCCTGTCCAGAACACCGGGGTGTCCACCGTGATCAGCCCGGTGACGCACACGGCGGACGTTGCGGTGAACAGGGCTTCCAGCAGTGACGCCGGCTGTGGTCCGGTGGCGGCGGCCGGCAGCATCAGGAGCGCGGTCCCGGCCGCGATGGCAAGGACGAATCCCAGGGCGATCAGCTGCGCCGGGTGCCTTGGCACCAGCTTTTGGGCCAGCCGTCGGAGGGTGGACACCTGCCTGCCCTGGAATTCCGCCAGGGACCGGCTGTACCCGGCCAGTACGGCCCTGGGTTTTTTCCTTCGGCGCTGAGGGTGGGGGCTTCGCTGGTAAGCCTTCAGGTGCATAGGCGCCACGGTACCACCGCTGGATGCCGCCGCCCTCCAGTTGCAACGGACCTCACACTTCGCCCGGATTAATGCGGGCTGCGTGCGGTCCCGCCCAGTTCGTCAGGGGGCCATGCCCTCCTGAGCCAGGACACGCCGTCGTGCGCGGC
>NZ_JBJURL010000201.1:0-640 GCF_046097905.1 Pseudarthrobacter sp. NKDBFgelt
GGCGCGAGCCGCGGGCGAGGCCGCAGACCCCGTGCCCGCTCGTGCAGCCGGAGCCGAGACGGGATCCAAACCCCACGAGCAGGCCCCCGAGCAGGAGGAGCGTGAAGGGAGCGTCGATCACGACCTCCGGAAGCGCCATGCCGAAGGCCGCCAGAAGCGGACCCGAGGCGAGCAGCCCGCCAAGAAAGGCGAACCTCCAGCCGGAGCCCTTCCTGAACGAAGAGGCCGCGTCCAGGATGCCGCTCACGCCGGCGATGCGTCCGTTGGCGAGCAGCAGCAGGGTCGCCGAAGCGCCGATCAGAACGCCGCCGGCGACCGCCGGAATGACTGTGAATGTCCCCATCGCCTTAGTCCTCGCCATCCGTCATCGCGGTCTGCGCGGGCCGAGCCGCCTGCGGCCCGCAGAACAGATCGTGGAGCGTGGCGAACAGCCGCTCGATCCGGGGATCGGAGATCCGGTACCAGAGGGTCTGGCTCTCCCGCCGGTAGCCCACGACGCCCTGCTCCCTCAGGATCGAAAGGTGCTGGGAGACTGCGGAGCTCGACAGGCCGACCGCCTCCGCGAGATCGCCGACGTTCGCCTCTCCGCGCTCCACGAGCCTGCACAGGATCACCAGCCGCCGCTCGTTCGCGATGGATC